>JALUWC010000574.1 GCA_027019885.1 Geoglobus sp. | reverse complement strand
ATGGATTGATGAGAAATCAAAGCCTGTGAGCCTTGAAGAGCTTGAAAGGTATGGATTCGGACAGGAGTGAGTACAAGCAAGTCATTGTGGTGAGAGAGGATCTCAGGCTTTCACGGGGAAAGCTGGCAGTTCAGGTTGCTCATGCATCAATTATTGGTTACGAGCTATCTGATTCCTCTACTAAAGAAAAGTGGAAAATGGAGGGTCAGAAAAAGATAGTTCTGAAGGTAAAAAATCTTGAGGAGCTCATGAAGGTTTTTGAGACTGCAAAAAAAGCCGGTCTGCCATCAGGGTATGTGAGAGATGCTGGACTCACTGAAATTCCTCCTGGCACGATTACAGCTGTTGTTATCGGCCCGGAAAAGGCTGACAGAGTTGATAGAATTACCGGATCTCTTCCTCTTTTAAAATAGCGTAAATCATTTCAAATACCTTACCCGCTCTTTCTCTGATGGATACATCAGCCAGATCAGTTAATGGAGTAACATCGGGGTTGATTTCTATAACGAAATGCCCGTTTCTTTTGGCATGGTAGGGTAGAGAGGCTGCCGGCTGAACAGCAGCTGACGTGCCTATGACGATAACATTGCTGCTCCTGCACAACTCCATTGCCAGATTCAGCTCCTTCTCAGGGAGAGATTCGCCAAACCACACAACATTTGGCCTCATCATACCGCCGCATTCGCAGTAAGGAGGTATGCTTTCCGGTGGTTCATTCAAGCACACAGTATTTCCGCATTCGACGCATCTCATCTCGTCAATCCTGCCGTGCAAATGTATTACATTTCTGCTTCCAGCCCTTTCATGCAGGTTATCAACATTCTGAGTTACAACAGCCTTCAGCAGACCTACCTTCTCCATCAGAGCAAGAGCTTTGTGGGCTAAATTTGGCTCAGCATCAAATATCAGCCTCATTCTCCATGCATACCACTCCCAGACAAGCTCTGGATTTCTTGCAAACGCCTGTGGTGTTGCAAGCTCTTCGGGTCTGTATCTGTTCCACAGTCCATCCTTATCTCTAAATGTTGGTATCCCGCTGTCTGCTGATACTCCTGCTCCTGTTAAAGCAACAAGGTCTCCACTAAATGATTTTATGATCTCATAAAGTTCCAGATCATGCATAAATGTCATTCATCGGGGAGGGATAAAAACGGTTCGAAATATCACAATCCATTTCGATTTTTAAACATGCATGTCTTCATTCAGTACCATTTCGCTATCACAAGAGTTAAATTTGACTCAGCCCTATCAGGTATGGATGATGATCACACTCGACAGATTCTTTCACGTTTTTGATGATGAGAGGCAGGAATCCAGTATTGAGCTGAAATTCAGTCAGGAGATAAGGAGATACCATGAAATGCTTTTGAAAGAGGTGGAAAGGCATTACAGCATTGCAAAAAGAGCAAGAAAGCTCGGACTCGATCCCAAGCCAGATGTTGAGATACCCATAGCCAAGAACATGGCGGAGAGAGTCGAGAAGCTGCTGGAAATAGAGGGTTTAGCAGAAAAAATTGAAAGCTATGAGAGAGAGGGTTTGTCGAGGGTTGAGATATGCTTCAGGATTGCTGAGGACATTGTTAGAGGTAAATTTGGAGACTTTGAGAGAGAAAAAGCCTTGGATCTTGCTGTGAGAAGCTCGGTTGCAATTCAGACCGAAGGTGTTGTTGCGGCACCCATTGAAGGCATAGCGAAGGTGAAAATTGACAGAAATTCAGATGGGAGCGATTTCATCAGGATATACTATGCTGGCCCGATAAGGAGTGCTGGAGGGACAGCACAGGTTATGTCTGTCCTTGTTGGGGATTATGTGAGGAGAATGCTCGGTATTGGCAGATACATCCCTACAGAGGAGGAGATCCTGAGATACTGTGAGGAGATACCTCTCTACAAAAAGGTTGCAAACCTCCAGTATCTGCCATCTGATGGGGAGATAAGGCTGATCGCTGAAAACTGTCCGGTGTGCATTGATGGAGAGCCCACTGAGGATGCCGAGGTCTCAGGATACAGGAATCTGCCAAGAGTTGAGACAAACAGAGTGAGAGGTGGGATGGCTCTCGTTATAGCTGAGGGAATCGCATTGAAAGCACCAAAGCTGAAAAAGCTTGTTGAAAAAATCGGCATAGATGGCTGGGAGTGGCTTGACAGACTTATCGGGAAAGAGCAGGAGAACGATACGGGGAATGGAGAGGAAGCTGTCAAGCCAAAGGACAAGTATCTTTCAGACATTGTCGCTGGAAGGCCTGTGTTCAGCCATCCGTCCAAAGAAGGGGGCTTCAGGCTGAGATATGGAAGGGCAAGGAATTCAGGGCTTGCAACAATCGGCATAAATCCAGCAACGATGGTAATAGCTGGAGAATTCATAGCCATAGGCACACAGCTCAAGGTGGAGAGGCCGGGAAAGGCTGGAAGTGTTGTGCCAGTTACGAGCATTGAAGGGCCGACTGTAAGGCTGAGAAATGGAGATGTTGTAAAGATAAACAGCTATGAGGAGGCATTGAGGCTGAAGGACATGGTGGAAAGGATAATTGACGTGGGCGAGATTCTCGTTAATTTCGGGGACTTTCTGGAGAACAACCATCCCCTTGTGCCTTCAGGCTACGTTTATGAGTGGTGGGTTCAGGAGGTTAAGGGGAGAGTTCCGGAGGGAGATTACAGGAGCGTTGATGAGGATCTTGCCTTAATGCTGTGTGATGAATATAACGCCCCCCTGCATCCCGACTTCACATACCTATGGCATGACATATCCTTTGAGGATGCGAGGTATCTGAGGGACTTCATAGCAGAAAACGGTAAGGTTGAGGGGAAATATGGGAAGAGCTCTCTTGTGGTGAAACTTGACTCGAAGACAAAGGAGGTACTCGAGGCTCTTCTCGTGGAGCACAAGGTGAGGGATGAGTTCATCGTCATAGAGAGGTGGAAAGCCCTTGTCAGATGCTTGGGACTGGATTTTGATCTCAGAATTGTCAATGATACCGAAAAAGCCAGAGATGGGCTTGATTTTGTCAGAAAGGTGTCAGGAGTTGATGTGAGGGCAAGATCTCCAACAAGAATAGGTGCAAGAATGGGAAGGCCGGAGAAGTCAAAGGAGAGGATGATGTCCCCCGCACCCCATTTTCTATTCCCTCTCGGACAGGCAGGAGGAAAAACGAGAGATCTGAAAAAGGCGATAGATTACACAAAAAGCTACAACTCAAATAAGGGAGAAATTGAGGTTGAGCTGCCATTCAGGATATGCAGAAAATGCGGTAAGGAGAGCTTCTACCTTAAATGCGAGTGTGGCTCGTTTACAGAACAGGTCTATCTCTGCCCGAGATGCGGAATAAAAACAGAGGAGATCTGTGAGAGATGCGGTGGAGAGACTAATGGCTACAGAGTGTGGAAGGTAAATGTGAGAGAGCTTTACTTCAGTGCCCTGGAAAATGTGGGGGAGAGAGATATAAATGGTGTGATCAAAGGTGTGATTGGACTCACATCAAGAAAAAAGTTCCCTGAAAGGATGGAGAAGGGAATACTGAGGGCAAAGCATAAAGTGTATGTGTTCAAGGATGGGACAGCCCGTTATGATATGACAGATCTGCCTTTAACCCATTTCAGACCGAGAGAGATAGGTGTTAGTGTTGAAAGTCTGAAAGAGCTTGGCTACGAATTTGACCATTTGGGTAATGAGCTCAGAGATGATGATCAGATAGTTGAGCTCAAACCACAGGATGTGATCCTTTCAAGGGCTGCAGGAGAGTATTTGCTGAAGGTGAGCAGATATATTGATGAGCTGCTTGTCAAGTTTTACGGGCTTAAGCCTTTTTACAGCGCTGAAAGACCTGAGGATCTCATAGGCCAGCTTGTTATAGGCTTAGCCCCTCACACATCAGCAGGAGTTCTTGGCAGGATCATAGGCTTTGCAGATGTCAATGCTGGATACGCTCATCCCTACTTCCATGCGGCAAAAAGAAGGAACTGCGATGGTGATGAAGATTGCGTTATGCTTTTGATGGATGGACTGCTTAACTTCTCTAAGGAGTTTCTGCCTGACAAAAGAGGCGGTCAGATGGATGCACCCCTTGTTCTGACTGTCATTCTGGATCCGAAGGAGGTGGATGCTGAAGTCCACAACATGGATGTGTGCGAAAACTATCCACTCGAGTTTTACAGAGCGACAATGAGGTGTGCGAAGCCAAAAGAGTTTGTCAGAGCGATCGAAAGAGTAGAGGACAGGATTGAGAGTGAAATGAAGTACTACGGTTTGAGATTTACCCATGATACTGCAGACATATCCTTGGGAGTCAAGAGCAGTTCTTACAAAACCCTGAAAAGCATGCAGGACAAGGTAAAACATCAGATGGAACTTGCAAGGAAAATAAGGGCTGTTGATGAGAATGATGTTGCTGAGAGGGTGATAACCTCTCACTTTTTGCCAGACATAATCGGCAATCTGAGGGCTTTTTCAAGACAGGAGTTCAGATGTGTGAACTGCAATCAGAAATACAGGAGAATCCCCCTGTCAGGAAAATGCCAGAGGTGTGGTGGCTCGCTAACGCTCACAGTCCATGAGGGGTCAATTACAAAGTACCTGAACATCTCAAAGGAGCTGGCAGAGACATACAAAGTTAGCAGGTACACGAGGCAGAGGATAAAGCTCATAGAGGTTGAAACTCTGTCGCTTTTTGAGAGCGAGCTCAAGAGGCAGATAAAGATAGACGAGTTTTTCTGAACATGAAAATCCAGATAATGGGTGCCGGAGCATTGGGATGCCTTTATGGCTATATGCTGTCAAAAGGTGGATACGAGGTTGTTTTTGTTGCGAAAGGGGAGCAGTATAAAGCCTTAGAGGAAAAGGGTCTCAGAATTACGGGGATCGAGGAGGATGAGATTGATGTTTACGTTACAAACAGACCAGAGAGCTCAGATCTGGTTTTTCTGACAGTGAAGGCCTATGACACCATGAATGCGGCAAAAATGCTCAGAAGTGTTAAGTTTGATGCAGTATGCAGCCTTCAGAATGGTGTGGGAAATGAGGAGATTCTTGCAAGATTTTTTGAGAATGTTGTTGGAGGAGTTACAACATACGGGGCAAATATTGCAGAGCCGGGGAGGATAGTTTATGCAGGCAGGGGCAGAACCCTCATAGGGAATTACAGGGGAGAATATGCTGAGGCATTTTATGAGGTTCTTTCCAGTAGCAAAGTAAATGTGGAGGTTGTTGATGACATAAATGAGAGAATCTGGGAGAAAGCAGCGATAAATGCTGTGATAAATCCTATCACTGCAATATGCCGGGTGAGGAATGGCATGATAGCTGAAATGCAGGAGATATGGGAGATTGCTGAAAGAACAGCGATTGAGTGTGAGGAGATACTGTCAAGAATGGGGTATGAAATAGATGTCAGAGCGATGGTGAGGGATGTTGCACTGAAAACATCAGAAAACAGATCCTCAATGCTTCAGGATGTTGAGAAAGGGAAAAAGACTGAGGTGGAGTTCATAAACGGGGCATTCGTTAAAATGGCTGAAAAATTTGGGATAAATGCAGTCTATAATAGAATTCTTCTGAATCTCGTGAGAGGGATCGAGCTTGGAGTGGATTAACGTTCTCCTGATCTCAATGCTCCCGGTTTCTGAGCTGAGAGGGAGCATTCCCTATGCCATGGTTCTCGGATTCACACCACTGCAGGCTTTTCTCATTTCTGTTGTGGGTAACTTTCTGCCTGTACCATTCATACTTTACATCCTGAGAAGGTTCGATTCAGTATTCAGAAAAGTTCCCCACCTCGGAGCGGTTTACGTGAGAATCGTGGGGATAGGTGAGAGAAGGAAAAGATTGGTCGAGCTTTACGGCTATCCGGGCTTAACGATGTTTGTTGCAATACCCCTTCCTGTTACCGGAGCGTGGACGGGAGCTCTTGTTTCGTTTCTCCTTGGGATGGAGCCAAAGAAGGCATCACTGTTCATTCTGGCAGGAATTATCATCGCAGGAGTGATAGTCACATCTGCAGCTTACGGCATAAAGCTGGCAGTATTCGGTTAAATTCTTCCAAATTTATACAAATAAGCCTATTTTCAGAAATTAAAGCACTCTCCAAAAATCTTTAAAACCTGACGTGTTATGGGGTGTTAAGAATGGTGATGGAAATGACAGCAGACATCCCAGTCAAGGAAATAATGACAAGAGAAGTTTGCACGGTTTCCAAGGAAGAGAGTGTTCTCAATGTTTCGAGAAAGATGATTGAATGCGGTGTTGGAAGTGTTGTTGTGCTTGAGAACTCAAAGCCAGTCGGCATCGTCACGGAGAGGGACATAATTCACAAGGTTGTATCAAGGAACAAGGTTCCGTCAGAGGTTTCAGCGGAGGAAATTATGAATTACCCGCTGATAAGCGTTACACCAGAAACAAGCGCGAGAGAGGCTGGAAGAATAATGCTCAGAAAGGGGATAAGAAGACTGCCAGTTGTAAATGGAGATGAACTTGTGGGGATAGTTACTGATACTGATCTTCTCTCATACTCAATCGATCTTGGAGAATACATGGGTCTCCTGAGGGAGGACAACTTCATAGTCCAAGAGGTTGAGGAGGGTAAATGCGAGAGATGTGGGAGAATAGCGGAGCTTTACGATGTTGATGGAATGAAAGTGTGCGAGGACTGTTATGAAACAATTTGAGTTTTGAAGGTGGGTTTATGACAAAATTCAACAACAGATTTGGGAGTATCATGGATTTAGCATCAAGAAATGTGATAACAATCCCCCCAACATCAACCATAATGACCTCAATGAAGACCATGATCAGGTACAGCTTCAGAAGAGTTCCAATAGCAGATGCGGGAACGAAGAGGCTTGAGGGAATAACAACGAGCATGGACATTCTGAATTTTCTTGGCGGTGGGGAGAAGCACAGGCTTGTGAAGGAGAAATACCAAGGAAATCTGATTGCAGCGGTGAATGAGGAGGTAAGGGAGATAATGGAGAAAGATGTTATAAGCATAGATTACTCAAGCTCATGGGAGGATGCACTTGAGCTCCTGCTCAACAATGGGATAGGTGGAGCGCCAATAGTTGATGAGGATGACTGCGTTATCGGAATTATAACAGAGAGGGACATAATGGTCTTCCTTGCGACAAGGGCAAGATACGAGGGACAGGTAAGGGACTTCATGACAAGAGGTGTGATAACTGCTGAGCCTGATATGTCGATTGAGGATGCCATGAAATTGATGGTGAAGAGAAAGTTCAGAAGGCTGCCTGTTGTCAGGGACGGAATACTTCTCGGAATGCTGACAAGCTCAACAATTGTCCACTACTTCTCAGGAGAGGCTTTCAAGATGCTCATAACGGGAAATGCTGAAGATGTTCTGAATCAGCCTGTTTCAACAATTCTCAACAACGAGAAAATTCTGAAATACAGGGACCCACTGGTTGTGAGACCTGAAGAAAATATCTCCGATGTTGTAAGGAAGATGATTGAGAAGAATCAGGCTGCTGCTCTTGTTGCGAAAGATGGACTTGAGGGCATAATAACAGAGAGAGACTTGATGAGATTTCTCTGTTCTGTGAAATGCTGACATGTTTGTTTCCAAAGCTCTTGGCTTGTCAAGGCATGCCAGCAAAACTCTCGAAGAAAAAAGCATACTGAGGGATGCGTTTATACCACATCCTTTTTTTTCCGATGTAATAGAGGCTCTGAGATTTGACAGGAAGTTTGGAGAGATCGAGGAAGGAACTGTTGTGGCAAAGACAGTAAATGGAGTCAGAGTTATACGAGGATTTCCAAAGATAAGAAGGGCTCTAACTCTATATCCTTCGATAAAAAATCACTTTGAAAGGGAGGTTGCTGTTGAGGAGAAGATGAATGGCTACAATGTGAGAATTGCAAGACTGGGAAAAAGCCTGTATGCGTTCACAAGAAGGGGATACATATGCCCCTACACAACCGAGAAAGCCAGAAATCTGATCGGAATGGATTTTTTTAAGGATTTTCCAGATCTCATGCTGTGCTGTGAGGCTGTTGGTGAGGAGTCACCCTTTGTTCCAAAGAGAATTTATGAAATAGACGGGCTGGACTTTTTTGTTTTTGACATAAGGGAGGCGAGAACGAACAAGCCCCTTCCTGTAAAAAGAAAAATAGAGCTCTGCGAGGAATATGACCTAAAGCATGTACACCTTCTTGGAATTTACAGCTCAAAAAACGCTCACGAGGAGATTTCCAGCATCATCAGAAAACTCGGGAAGGAAAGAAGAGAGGGGGTTGTAATAAAAGACCCTGAGATGAAAATTGAGCCTTTAAAATACACAACATCCGAAACAAATGCAGGAGATTTAAGCTACGCTTTCAGGTACTTCAATGATTATGGCAAGGACTTCATGTTCTCAAGGATAGTCAGGGAGGGCTTTCAGAGCTTCGAGTTTGCGGAGAGTGAGGAGGAATTCAGAGAGAGATGTCTGAGACTTGGAATGTCGATTCTGAAACCAATGGTTGAGAGCATAAGGGTTGTAAGTGATGGAGAGTGGGTATCGGAGAAGATAAGGCTTAGATTTCAGAGCATAGAGGTGATGGAGCTTTTTTTGAAGCATCTCAGGAAAATGGGTGTTGACTTCAGAGTTAAGGAGATAAAAAAAGATTCAGGAGGAGCTGTGCTTCACTTTGAGAGAATTATGAGGAGCACCACAGACAAAATACGAACCCATCTGGAGGGTCAGCCTTGGTGAGTGTTGGGATAGATGCTGGAACCAAGAGCTATGGTGTGTATGTGCTTGAATCAAACGAGCACTTTGAGTTTGAATCAGAGTGGGTGAGGGAGAATCCTGAAAGGTTTGTGGAGTTTCTGAGTGAGCTTGACATGGATGCTGGAGCTGGGCTTTCAGGTTACGGTCTGCCTGTGAAAAAATTTTCTGAGATAACTGAAAGAGACTTTTTTGAGATGACCCTGAATTTTGAAAAGGAAAGAGCAATGGGAATGAGAGCGGTTATAGAGGGTGTAAAACAAGCAGAAGTCCCTGTCTTTACAGTGCCTGCCGTGATTCACCTTCCAACCGTCCCAGACTATAGAAAGATAAACAGAATTGACATGGGGACATACGACAAGGTGTGTTCTGTAGCTTACGTCCTTCATGAATACGGAATTGACGAGACATTTGTTCTTGCAGAATTGGGATACGGATTCAATGCGTTCATAGCGGTAAAGAAAGGAAAAATAGTTGACGGCATAGGCGGGACATCAGGGTTTCCAGGTTACATGAGCCTCTCTGCCATTGACGGAGAGCTTGCATATCTCATGAAAAGAATTGAGAAAAAGGCTCTTTTTATGGGTGGGCTTAAAAGCTATTTTGATGAGGCTGGTATTGAGTTTGATAAGGATGTTTTTTCTGAATGGGTTTTGAAGGGGATAAATGCAGTGAACACATCAGTTAGGGCAGATAAAGTTTATCTGTCGGGCAGATTTGCTTCCATGCTTTCAGAGATAATTGATAGGGAATTTGATGTTGTGAATCTGAGCAAAGAAGGAGCAAAGGTCTCCGCATGTGGAGCGGCTGTTATAGCATCCGGATATGCTGGAAGAGGTGGTAAAGAGATAGTTGATCAGCTTGAACTTTTCAATGCAGGGGGGTCTGTTCTTGATCACATCACAAATGACATTCGAGCCTTTCTGAGGGTGGATAATTATTTTTAACCGTCCGGATGTACCCATGCCTGTGATAGTCACGTATTCAAGAAACGTCTTCATCCCCCTCACAAGAACATGCAGAAACTCATGTCACTACTGCGGATTCAGGAAGAATGATGGACGGGTTATGGAAAGCGACGAGGTTTCAGATCTTTTGAAAAAAGTAAAAAACTCAACTGAAGCTTTGTTCACATTTGGAGAGAGGCCGGATGAATTTAAAGAAGTTAAAGAATGGCTCAGAGAAAGAGGTTACGGAAGTTTTGTTGAGTATGTTTATGACATGAACCTTCTTGCTATTGAAAACGGTCTTCTCCCTCATACAAATGCTGGAGTTCTTGAGCGAGAGGAGCTGAAAATGCTGAAAGAGGTCAATGCCAGCATGGGTCTTATGCTTGAGCAGGCAGTTGAGCTTGAGTGTCATTCAGAGAGCCCCGGCAAAAAGCCGGAGGTGAGGATAAGAACAATAAAGGATGCAGGAAAGCTGAGAATTCCTTTCACAACCGGAATTCTGATAGGTATTGGGGAAAGCAGGGAGGACAGATACTACTCCCTTGAAGTTATAGCAGATATGGCAGACAACTACGGGCATGTTCAGGAGGTTATAATCCAGAACTTCTCTCCAAAAGAAGGTACAGAGATGGAAAGCTGGAAAGAGCCTGAGCTGAGTGAGATGATTGATGCTGTAAGATACGCCAGGAAGGTTATGCCTGAAAGAGTGGCAATTCAGGTACCTCCCAATCTTGTGTCAGATCTCTCACCGCTGCTCGATTCTGGGGCGAGAGACATAGGCGGAATTTCTGAAGTGACCCCGGACTACATAAATCCTGAGCATCCGTGGCCAGATCTGAAAAAAATCGAAAGGAGTTTAAATGGCAGATATGTTTTAAGGGAAAGGTTACCCATTCATCCCCTCTTTGTGAGGGAGAGATGGTATGGTGAAAAACTCGCTCATCTGATTGAAGCTTACTCAGATGAAGAGGGGTACAGATGCTTGAAGTGAATCTGAAAGATCTGGTTAAAAATCCTTACAGGGCATTTGAACTCGCAAACAGACTTAGAGAGGAGTTAATCGGAGATAGAGTCACCTTTGTTGTCAACAGGAACATAAACTTTTCAGATGTTTGCATCAACAGCTGTCTTTTCTGTTCGTACAGAAACCGCAGGAATTTCATTCTCAGCCATGATGAAATCAAAAAAAAGGTGAAAGAGGCTGTTGACTACGGATGCACCGAGGTTTGCATACAGGGTGGCCTTATACCCGATGCCGGAGTAGATTTCTACGCTTCAATTCTGAAAAGCGTGAGAGAGGTGTCAGGAGAGATACACATCCATGCCTTCTCACCTATGGAAATCTATCATGCTGCAAGAAATGATGGGGTTGATGTGGAGGATGTTCTCAGAGAGCTGAAAAGAGAGGGGCTTGATTCAATGCCGGGCACAGCAGCAGAAATTCTTGTTGATGACATCAGAGAGATAATCTGTCCTGACAAGCTAAAAACCCAGGAATGGGCTGAAGTGGTAACAACTGCTCACACCCTCGGCATTCCCACAACAGCAACCATGATGTACGGACATATAGACTCATGGAAAGACAGATTTCAGCATTTAAAGCTTTTAAAGCAGATTCAGGAGGAGACAGGGGGCTTTACAGAGTTCATACCTCTGCCCTTCATGAACAAGAATAACAGGCTTGGGGAATTTGCAATGCCTTCAAATGGATTCGAGGATCTGCTGCTCATAGCAATAGCGAGAATCTACCTGTATCCGCTTATCGAGAACGTTCAGGCTTCATGGGTTAAGATGGGTAAAAAACTCGCTCAGGCCTCTCTTTATACAGGAGCAAACGACTTTGGAGGAACATTGCTGGAGGAGAATATCTCAAAATCAGCAGGGGCAACAAGTGGAGAATTTATGAGCGTTGAAGAGATAGTCGAGTCAATTCTCTCAGCTAAAAGGGTTCCGGCTGAGAGAGATACTCTTTACAACATTCTGAGGGTTTATGAAGGTAAGATCTAAGAGCTTTGCAGCGGGAACTGTTGTAAATGCTCTCGCAACGTTTAAAGGGGTGGCTTTCGGGATAGATCTCACAACAAGAGTTACCTTTTCTGAGGGGGATGAAAGGGGGTTTTACGTTGCCAGTCAGGGCAGAATCGAAAGAAGCCCTGTTGCTGAAAAGATCATGAGAAACTCAGAAATTGAGGGGGGGATTTTCGAGGTTGAGTCCGAAATTCCAAGGAAAAGCGGCCTTGGGAGTAGCAGTGCTTTCATGAATGCTATGATTCTCTGTGCTTTCAAGACAATGGATTTGGATCTCAGAGGAGACAGAATACTCAGATTGAACGCAAGAATGAGTCTTGAGGCTGGAATGAGCTATACAGGAGCTTTTGATGATGCTTCAGCCTCTCTGCTTGGAGGTTTTGTTTTCTCAGACAACCTGAAGATGAAGCTATATAGAAGGATTGAAGCGGAAGGAGAAGTTGCGATTCTTTTTCCAGAATGGAAAAGAGGTGAAATTGATCTTGAGAGAATAAGAGGTGATGTCGGGAGTTTGGAAAAAGCTTTCAGACTTGCGATGGAGGGGAAGTTCAGGGAGGCAATGCTTCTCAATTCAATGCACTACTGCCAGAAAATCGGTCTCCCATTGGATCCAGTTTACGCTGTTCAGAGTTTTGATGTTTCGACGGGTCTTTCAGGAAATGGGCCAAGCTATGTGGCATTTGGAAATGATGCTGAGAGAGTGGCTGAGGTGTGGGAGAGCTTTGGCGATGTTATAATGAGGGAGATGGTCAGCGAGCCATGTGATGATGTGGTGATCCCAGAATCTCTTTTCTTTGAGCAGTGATGCATCTCGATTTTAATGTATAAATTAATCAGATGTTGGATGTTGAAATGTGAATTGCTGTTGAAATGGAAACCATTTCAGCTTTGCAGTGCCAGATACAGCACCACCAGAATACGCAGCAGAAGGACAAGAGAAGATGCGAGAACTACCAATTTTCCTGCTGTCTTTACAAAACCTCTCTTCTTTTTGACAAAATAAACTCCAGCAACAATCATTGAGAGCAAAAACAGAAGCTGTTCTGGATCAAAGGGTTTTTCGATGACGAAATAAAAAATTATTTTCTTTAAAAAAGTTTGAAAAATGTTCTCATTGAATGTATGGACTTGTTTTGGAGGTATCATTTTATCGCTTTAACAGCAAGTTTTAAATCATTTCCCAGATTGTCTTTGCAATAGAAGATCCACACTGGGTAATAGTAATTCCGTTTTCCGTCTGAATAATAGCCGAGTTTGATGTCAGATACAGTTAATGGAAATGCTATGCTCATTGGTTTGTTAACTATCGATCCTCTTTCAAGTAGTTTCAATCCTTCTTTTGCGGAGATTATGTTGACGTTTCCTGCATATTCTAATATGCTCCATTTTTTGGAATAATAAAGAATATCATTTGCCACAGCGAATTCAATCTCATCACCGGGTCCAATTACAGGAGCTCCATTAAGCTCTCTCTTGTACTTTACTGAGACAAAAAGTGGTTTCTGGCGTATAATTTCTCCAGTTTTAACATTCAAGGCTTTAAGCATGACTCTCTCGACTTTTGCCAGTTCTGCATCTTCTGGTATACCGCCCTTTTTTAGCATAAACTTCTTTACAATTTTAAGTGCGGTCTCGTTTGAAGGTAGCGAAGGCTTGACTTTCATCAGTTCGTTAGAAACGTAGAAATCCTTTTCTCTATTCACAACTCTAAAATAGGGTGCAGTATCCGGTGCTTCCGGTGTCTTGACTTTCAGGATTATATGCTGAGCTTGATAAAATTGAGAGCCGATAACTATCCCACCTATCAGAGCAAACAGACATACCAGCGATAAGAATAAATATTTCGACTTCATTATCACCACCTCAACACGACCATTCGGCATACCAGACTGTATCGTCGTCCGGATATTCGTCGTCAGAGACGTATCCTTGCCCCCATAGGTGATCGTTATCGTACTGATCTTCAGTATCAGCAATAAGTACAGCCTTTACGCTCTCGTCATAGGTTTCTGTTGTTGCATAATAGTAGGATTGTGTTATTGTCCAGTCCCAATCAATGGCGGCTCTGAAAAATCTATCAATTAGGTTGGTGTCTGCATATGTCGTCGTGGAAAAGCCCATTATTATGTGGGAGTACTTTAACGCATTACCCCAACTGCTAACATCGCTTAGCACATTACAGCTGTGTAACAAAACCCATTCGTTATTAAAATCCCATTTTTTGGATACATCGGACGGGTCAACTGTTGTTCCACCAGAACAGGGTGACCAATCCCATAAAGCTAAAAACGTCCCCCATACAGGTAAATTGTATCCGTGACCCATGTGAAAGTGAAAATCAGCCTCATCCAGTCCCTGATATCCTGTATTGTTTATTCCAAAATCCTCTTTTGTAACACCGCTATCTTTGTGACGAAAGACTTCAGACCATCCTGCTTTTGTACCGAGCCATTCTTCGACAAGATTTGCTTCTCGAGTGCCCCATGGTGTTAAATCTCCTACATTACAAGGCCACAAGTCAGAACTGTGCTTGTAATCTTCCACAATAGTTATCGAGTACTCATATGCATTCACTCCACATGTCAATGCAAAAACAGTCAGTAGTATCGCCCAGACCAGACACCTCATGTGTTCCAATAAATGCTAAAAGCTAAAAATTTTGACGATATTATTAGAAATTTTTCAAAAATTTTCGCAAAGTTTTTATAAGACCCATCTAAATCTTAATAAAATGCATGAGAAGGATGAGGTTTCAGTAAAAGTTGTTAAAATGCTCGGTAACGATCTCCGTATTAAGATTTTGAAGCATTTGTTTAGAAGAAGGTACACTGCTTCAGAACTGGCAAAGTTACTGAATTTATCAGTACCGACAGTATATTATCATCTATCCCTTCTCGAAAAATCTGGATTTGTGAGAAAAATTCAATCTAACCGAAAATGGAAATATTACGAATTAACAAAAATCGGGGTGGGCATGTTAAACCGAAAGGTATTGAAAATAACCATATTATCGATTGCTATTACGATCATCTCTATTTTCACTTTGATGAAACTATCACCATTTGAGGCCGAGAACACACATCTTAAATCTCTTGGTGGCACCCTTACCTCAGCAGAAATTATTTTCTTTACCATTCTGACGATTGTTATTGCAACATTTTTTATTTTCAGCTGTTATAAAATAATTAAAGAGTGATTCAATTTTCAGAGCAAAGCTTACATAACCATCGAGATATTGCTGAACCATTCACTTGAAGATTTCGATTTTTGGAAAAAGCTTTAACAACCTGAACGGTATGCTGACCATGGAAAAGAGACTTTACAGGGGAAGAAAGGCTTGTTTGGTGCACCGCTGATTGTTGCAGGGGTTTACTTAATACTGAAAAATAGGCTATTCGTATCTGAGAGCTTCAATTGGTTCAAGATTGCTTGCTCTCCAGGCAGGATAAAGCCCGCTTATTATTGCTGTACCAACCCCAAATGCAAAGCCCTCAACAGCAAAAAGAACTGAAGCCGTGCTGAAAATTCCAGAAACTTGACCTATTATGAGTTTTGTAATAAAATACCCCCCAACGATGCTTAAAACCGCTCCGACAACACTTCCTGAAACTCCGAGAATTCCAGCCTCGGTCAGAAAGATCTTGAGAATGTCCGGTTTTTGAGCACCTATTGCTCTCATAATCCCAATCTCCTTTGTTCTTTCAATGGTTGACATCAGCATAATGTTGAGAATGCTAACTCCCGCAACAAGGAGAGAGATGCCTGCGATTGCCATGAGGAACATGTTTATCTGGTCGAAAACCTTGTCTATCCTTTCAAGAATGGACTTCATTTCGATTATATCCACCTTTTCACGCTTCACATTTACGGTCTTCTTTATGTAATCCTTGAACCCCTCAATATCGTCAATATTCCTGAGCTTCACAATAACATTGGTGATATTAGCTGGATGTTCTTTTATGGGAATTATGAATGCGTTATTCACTCTGATGTCAAATCTCCTGCCTTCATCTTTCAGTATCCCCGAGACCCTGTATATCTTGCCATTGATTGTGACCCTGCTCCCAACTCTCAAGTCAAGTCTGCTGGCGATTTTTGATCCAACAATGCATCTTCCTGATTTAAGGCTTAATGAACCTTTTTCAACAGTGAAAAGTGTACTGACACCCTTTTCGTCAAGTCCATAAACGGTAACTCTCATCTTTGTTTCTTTGGAACCGATCTCATACACCCCGGCCTTCAATGGAATAACCTCTCCAGGAAATGGAGATCTCTTTATCGTCTCAACTACCTTTTCATCAATCTTTGTATAGCCTGCACTCGCATTTGGTATAATTATGAGCTCATTCGCAATGTCTCCAAGATTCTCAATGACTGTTCTTTTCAGATTGTCTCCAAATATCCCTATGGATGTGATTGCAGTGACACCTATTATTATCCCGATTACTGCAAGAATGCTTCTTATTCTCGCTCTGCTCAGATTTCTAAGAGCTAAATGGAAATACATCAACAATCCTCCCATCTCTTAACCTTACAACCCTCTCAGCATATTTTTTCAGGGATTCATCATGCGTGACAAGAACCACCGTGACCCCCTCTTCTTTAAGTTTTGTTAGAATTTCCATTATCTGTTCACCAGCCTTGGAATCTAAATTTCCCGTTGGTTCATCGCAAAGCAAAATCTCAGGGTTGTTCGCCATTGCTCTTGCAATTGCAACCCTCTGCTGCTGTCCCCCGCTCATCTCAACCGGCTTGCGATCTGCAACATCCTCCAAACCGATAATCTCCAAAAGCTTCTCGATCCTTTCCCTCCTTTTATCAGGCTCTACTTTTTTGAAGATCATTGGTAACTCTATGTTCTCTACGGCAGAAAGGGTTGGAATCAGGTTGTATTGCTGGAATACAAACCCTATGGTGTCTCTTCTCAATTCTGTCAGCTCATTATCTCTTAACCCCGAAATGGGCGTTCCCTTTATGTATATCTCTCCTTCGGTCGGTTTATCCAGGCATCCTATCAGATTAAGCATCGTGCTTTTCCCGCTACCTGATGGTCCCATGATGGCTATGAACTCCCCTCTCTCTATTTCCAGATTTATGTCCTTTAAGGCTACTACCTCATAATATTTAGTCCTGTAAATCTTTGACACGTTGTCAAATATCACGTTCTTCATTTTCTTCTCAAGGCAAGAACAGCTATGATTACAACAATTAATGCTATCGCGGCACTCATGATCAATACACCATTCCCTGCTTCTCTCTTTACTGTCTTGATTTCCATCCCCTTAATTTCCTGACTTATCGACTCTATTTTACCCGCAAGATTTTTCCAGCTCACCTCTATTGATCCCTGGGTCTTGTTGGTCTTTATTGAGAATACCTCATAATCTCCAGGCATGACCGTTCCAACAAAGTATTTTTCTCCTCCAAATTCAACAACAACATTTTTCACCTCTGTTGAACCAAAGTTACATATCTCTCCTGAAAGCAGACCCTTGTCAAACTCGTAACTGCAAACCTGAACTGCGCTTTCATTAATGATGTTGAGCTTTGCAACCTCCTCTTCTTTGTATCTCTTCCCAAGCTGATTGCTGTAACTCAGAAAGACATCTATCTTCTTTTCAGCTGGAACATACAGCCTTACGTCCCAGCTTTTTCCCGGATCGAGGTATGCAGTTTTTCTTACAATATCACCTGTTTTGAGTTCCACATCTTCAATTCTGTAGCTGTTCAGATTTGTAACAACAATATCCATTTCAACCGCTTCATTTCTGTAAGCATTGCTGACACCTGTAATGTTGATGGGCACTCCTTTCTCTTCAACCCATGAAACTTCAACAGCCCGTTTGATGACATGCACATTGTTTCCATTTCTGAATTCAATCTCAAACTCAAGATTCTCTTTCTTGCTTGGATAATATATGAACTCAAAGCTCTTTCCATAACTCTCAGACGGTGTTGCATTGAAAAGCGGTCTGATGGTTACGTTCTCATACCAGTCAACATAAACCTTGAGAACGTTTTTCTGTCCCAGCACAATTTCAGAATTTTCAAGTCTCAGTTTTGGGTAATCCTCCACAACTGCAAATGGGATGTACATATCCACAGAACCATTTGGTGTAGCAACTCTAACCTTTACAGTGTATGTCCCAGGCTTGTCTGCACTAAACGAAAAGGGAAGGGTGTATTCTGACTTGGGTGGGATCAGACCTATGCCGAGAACCAGCTTTGGTGAAACGAGATCCGAATAAAACACCACGCTTTTTATATTTTCGGTATAATCATTCGGGTTGGTTATCACGAGACTGCAATCAACGACATCTCCGGGAAGAATCCTGTTAAGCCCAATTTTGTAGCTCACAGTAACCTGAGCTGCTGATGGGGCTGCGAGAATGGCGAGAGCAAATAATATAAGAACTATTTTTTTCATGGTAATCTGGATTGAGGTAATGAATATAACGGTTTCCGTTTTATTTCTTATGCAAGTTTCCGGAGTCATCCAATAACCGAAAATAAAATACATCACACCGAATGTTATCTGTGGTGCTCGATCTTGAGAGGTACGGGTTTATAAATCAGGGTCTCTTGCCACCAAAATTTCAGATAGTGAAGAGAATCGAGGCTGAAAAAGGTGACAGTCTCATTGATTCCCACAGAGAGATAAAGATGGAGTTTCTGAAAGTATGGAGAAAGGAGGATATGTCTGTTTTTGATGAGAAGATTCCTGAATACTCCTTTCTTGATCTGAAAATAGATATTCTGGGGGAGATGCTAAAGGAATGCATTTTCTGTGAGAGAAGATGCGGGGTAAACAGATATGAGCGAATGGGATTCTGCAAATGCGGTGTTGAAAGTTATTACAGCAGCGAATTTCTGCATTTTGGAGAGGAGCCGGAGCTTGTTCCATCCCACACCATTTTCTTCAACAGATGCACCTTTGCATGCGTTTTCTGTCAGAACCACGACATCGTTTACCATGATGACAGAGCTGTGAATCCGAAGGAGCTCGGAATGATTGTTGACATCAGGAGAAAGCAGGGGAGCAGAAACGTGAATTTTGTTGGTGGAAATCCAGATCAGCATGCTCATACGGTTCTTAAGATACTCAAGCATGTAAGCTCAAACATACCTGTTGTGTGGAACTCGAACATGTACCACAGCATGGAACTGTCGGAGATTGTGGAGGATGTGGTGGATGTCTGGCTCGGGGATTTCAAGTACGGAAACAGCAGATGTGCAGAGAAATACTCAAAGGTGAGAGACTACTTCCGCGTAGTGACGAGGAACTTCTCAAGAGCAAGAGAGCATGGAGAGCTGCTTGTAAGGCATCTTGTCATGCCAGAGCACGTGGAATGCTGCACGGAGAAGGTTGTCAGATGGGTCTCTGAAAATCTGGGTAGAGATGTCAGATTCAACCTGATGTTTCAGTACTGGCCAGCCTACAAAGCATCAGAATACCCTGAAATATCGAGAAGACTTAACAGCAGAGAAATGAAGAGAGCAATGGAAATTGCCTCACTCTATCTCGATAATCTGGTCTGAGTCTTTCACTCCAAACCAGAACAGAGTGCCTGCAAGAACTGTCAGAAATGATGCTGCTGTAAAAGCCAGGTAAATTCCATTCATCCCCTGTCCGCCTATATCGTAAAGCAACCCTGCAATTAATGGGCCAAAAGCTCTTCCAAGGCTTTTTGATGCTGAAAAGAACCCCATAAGACTTCCAGTGTTACCCGATACCTTTCCTTCGTATGCAACAAGACCGCTGACTGCAGGAAGGGAAAAGGCAGATGAGAACCCAAGCAAAGCTGCCAGAGCCGAGAGCATAAAGAAATCCGGTGTAAGTGGGATTAGGTAAAGAATCGCTGCTGAGACGAGAGAGGATATGAGAACAGGAATCGTAAAACCCCGTCTGTCAGAAAGCAAGCCCCCATATGGCTGGATAATGCCAGAAACAAGCAGATTCATGAAGACAATGAGGCCAATCTCTGTGTAGCTCATGCCTATCATGTGTCCATAAACGGGGAGGAATGTCATTATGCTCCCCCTGCCAATCGAGTTGAGGACTCTGTAAGCAAGAGCAAAAACAACATTTCTGCTAATGCCATTTTTCTGCAGGCGTTCCTTTTTAACTGCTTTGTACTCAGGTACTGTGAAAAAAGCAATCAAAAGTGTGATCAAACTCAAAAGAGACATTGCAAAAAATGCATAGGATTCAGAATACGCATCAGATACGACTCCTCCAATAAAGGGTCCGAAGGCCATTCCGAGAAATATTGCTCTGTTTGCAGTTCCCATGTAATTCCCTTCTTTTCCTGAAGGTGAGAACTCGGCAACCATCGCCAGTATCACAGGCATTACCATTGCAGATGACATGCCATGAAACAATCTGACTGCAACAAGCTCCTCAGGTGTTTTTGCGAATGCATAGAGAAATGCAAGGATGGAGTAAAGTAAAAGCCCAAAGAGAACAAAAATTCTCTTACCGAATCTGTCTGAAAGTTTTCCAAAGACAGGCAAAAAAACCAGTCTTGAAATGGAGAAGGCAGAGAATATGAGACCTATTGCAATTCCTCCAGCACCCATATTCTCTGCAATAACCGGCAGTATTGGTGAGATTATCCCAATGCCAATTGTAAGGGTAAACAGGGTTAATGATGTTGTAAAAAGTATATTCTGGGCCTCATCTCCACTTTCTTTCACTGAATCAGGGGTCATCAACAAAGTATATATAAGGTTTCCATCAAAATAACTTGCCAAAACGTGGCAGCGGACAAGAGGTGATGACAATGAAAGCACCGAGTGATACTACGAAGTATCTCATACACGCCGAAATAGTGGCTGATGGCGTTGTTGAAAGGCCAGATGTTGTAGGAGCGATATTCGGCCAGACAGAGGGTTTGCTTGGGGACGATCTCGACCTGAGAGAGCTCCAGAAGACTGGCAGAATAGGAAGGATAGAAGTTAAGATAGAGAGCAAGAGCGGTAAGAGCTTTGGAGAAATCAGAGTGCCAAGCAGCCTTGACAAGATAGAGACTGCAATACTTGCAGCGGCTCTGGAAACCATAGAGAGAGTTGGGCCATGCTCGGC
>JALUWC010000573.1 GCA_027019885.1 Geoglobus sp. | reverse complement strand
CTCCCTGCAGAAGCTCTCAATCTCCTTCCAATCCACTCTGCCTTTATAATCATCCCTCAGCACAATAAATGCCTTTACAGTCTCACCCCTGTATCTGTCAGGAACTCCAACAACAGCAGCCTCCATCACAGCAGGATGCTCATAAAGAACTTCCTCAACCTCTCTCGGGTAGATGTTGTATCCTCCTGCAATTATAACATCCTTCTTCCTGTCAACAATGTAGAAATAGCCGTCCTCATCCATCTTCGCCATGTCTCCTGTGAGAAGCCATCCACTGACAAGGGTTTTTCTGGTTTCGCTTTCCATCCTGTAATATCCCTTCATCACCTGAGGCCCATGAATTGCAAGCTCTCCGATTTCTCCCGGAGGAAGGATTGTGCCTTCCTCGTCTATGATGACTGAGTAGGTTTCGGGGAAAGGTACGCCTATGCTTCCCTCCTTGTTGAGTCCGTAGAATGGATTTCCATGAGAAACGGGAGATGTCTCGCTCAGACCGTAACCTTCAATCAGCTTTGCTCCTGTCTCCGCCTCAAAGGCTCTCTTGAGCTCGACAGGTAGTGGTGCGGCTCCGCTTATGCACGCCTTCAGCGATGTCAGATCATGCTTTTTCAGATCCGGATGGTTAGTCACCGCATTAAACAGTGTTGGAACTCCGCAGAATATTGTAACCCTGTATCTGTCTATTGCCTGAATTATTCTCTTTATGTCCCTCGGATCTGGAAGCAGAATTATTTTGGCTCCGACAGCTATTGGTGCGTTCATGCTGGTTGTCATCCCGAAGACATGGAAGTATGGCAGAACTCCAAGAAATACGTCACCCTTTCCCCTGTCAGGGATCCACTCTATTGTTTGATAGACATTTGCAACTAAGTTGTAGTGAGTGAGCATTGCAGCCTTGGGCAGTCCTGTCGTGCCTCCAGTGTACTGAAAGACAGCAACATCCTCCTTTGGGTCTATCTCAGGTCTTTCTGTAAGCTCCCCGTGATTTAAGCATTCATTCCAGGAGTGGATGCTGCTTCTCTTTGGGATCTTCACCTTCTCCTTTTTCAGCCTGTAGAGATAGTTCAGAGGGAAGGGAAGATACTCCTCCACCCTGCAGATTATTATCTCGCTTATGGTGCCATCATCAATTAAGGGCCTGATATTTCTGAAAGCAGGCTCAAAGACTATCGCAGTTTTTGCCTCGCTGTTTTCGGCTATGTGTCTGAGCTCTCTTTCTGTGTAAATCGGATTCGCCTGAACCACTGTTGCTCCAGCCTTGAGAATGCCGTAGTAGGCGATGATGTAGTGAGGGATGTTTGGCATTGCAAGCATAACTCCATCTCCCTTTCCAATGCCAAGATTTTTCAGAAACCCTGCAAGCCTGTTTGATAGAGAATCAAGCTCTCCAAATTTTATCTCCCTTCCAAAGAATATTACAGCTGTTGTGTTGGGGTTTTCTCTTGCAGAATCCTCAAGCAATCTGGATAGGGGAATTTCAGGTATTTCAAGCGAGGGCCTGACCCATTCATCGTAATGTTTTAACCAAACCCTGTTTATTTCCGAAACATCAACATCCTTGATTCTTTTTCCTTCAACTCCAAGTACCATGTTATTTTATTTCTGATTAATTATTTAAGATTAACCGCATCCGTCATTTTTTTATCCTGAACCAGAAGAGAGGAGTGAAATGCGGGTTTACATTGAAACCTACGGATGCACAACAAATCAGGCAGACACAGACATAATCAGAGGTATCCTCAGGGAAAAACACCGGTTATCAGGTTCTGATAGTGAGGCAGATGTTTGCATAATCAATACGTGTGGCGTCATTGATTTTACTGAGAGGAAGATACTCAGAAGGATTGAAGAACTGAAGAAATCAGGGAAGAAGGTTATTGCAGCCGGATGTCTTGCGAGAATATCGAAAAAGAGGCTGTCAGAGATCTGCGATGGAATTGTCAGCCCCGACAACGTTCACAGAATTGCAGAAGCTATTGAAATGATCGAGAGGGGCGACAGGGCGGAGTTCATCAGGGTTGAGAGGGTTGACAAGGCAGAACTCTGCAAATTAAAGGCGAGAAAGAATGAAAATGCAATTGCAATAGTCTCAATATCTGAGGGATGCACTGGTAAATGCAGTTACTGTGCTACAAAAATAGCGAGAGGCAGATTGAGGAGTTTCTCAATTGAAAATATCCTGAAGGAGATTGAAAATGCTGTAAAAGCAGGTTTTAAAGAGATCCAGCTCACATCTCAGGATACCGGAGCTTACGGGATAGATAGGGGGTATTCTCTGCCTGAACTCCTTGATAGAATATGTGAGATTGAGGGCGAGTTCAGGGTCAGGGTTGGGATGATGAATCCACGACACGCATTTGAAATGCTTGACGATCTTATTAATTCCTTCAAAAACGAAAAGATCTACAAGTTTCTCCACATTCCCGTTCAGAGTGGTGACAGCAAAGTTCTTCAGGATATGAGAAGAGATCACACGGCTGAAGAGTACGAGCATGTTGTGAAAGAGTTCAGAAAGAATTTTGATGATGTCGTGATATCAACAGACATAATCGTCGGATTCCCAGTGGAGGGTGAGGATGCATTCTGGAAGAGCTACGAGCTCATTGAAAGAACAAAGCCCGATATAGTCAACATAACACGCTATTCCCCGAGAAAAGGCACCCCAGCTTACAGACTGAAGGACATGCCGGACTGGAGAAAGAAGGAGAGAAGCAGAGTTCTTACAGAGCTTGCAAGAAAGATAGGTCTGGAAAACAACCTCAAATTTGTTGGAAAAAATGTGAGAGTTCTTGTTACAAAACACGGCAAGAACTGTACTTTGCTTTCAAGAACAGACTCGTACAGGCCAGTTATCCTGAGCAGTGGCCAGATTGGTCAGTTTGTCCATGCAGGAATAAAAAGGGCTGAGTTTAACTATCTGGAGGGCTCAATCTGAGATTATTTCTCGGAATTCTCGTCAGATTAATATAAAACAAAAGATTTTTAAATGACATTCAGTAAGATTAATCATGAACAAATGTCCTCGGTGCGGTCATGAACTCATTGTCGAAAGAGATGAAGGCGAGGGCGATGTAGTAAAGATTTTGAAAAAATGCCAGAACTGCGGATTTGAGGATGTGCACTACATGACGGGTGATTAAAGCGACTCAGGATCGTTTCCAAGAACAGCCGTCCACCACCACCTTGCCATGTCCATCAGATCCTTGCTGAACATTCCGGAAAGCCTGTATTCTCCACCTCTTATAGCTATCATTCCTGCACCGAGCAACTTGTTTCTCATGGAGTAAAAGGAGGAGCGATTCATCTCAAGCATTTCCATTGCCTTTTCCCATTCATCCACCCTCAACGGTTTTCCAGACTTCTGCCTTTCTTCTACAAGAGTTACGAACTTTATAGCTTTCATTGCAACCTCCTCCTTTCTGAACAATCTTCGCATCAGCTCGAGAAACGGGTTTTTTGACTGAGTTATCCTCGCATTGGAGGAGCTTCGAATAATCAGAGAGGTTGCCGTTTTTGGGGCTTCGCTCACCTTCATATCAGCAATTGTCCACAAAGGTTTTTAAAGCTTTGATTGATTCCGGGTTGATGATCATAGCTCTTCCGGGAAAGGGAAGGCTTAGCGAGCCATCACTTGAACTCCTCAATTCTGCCGGAATATGGATTGAAAGCAGAGACAGAAGACTGATGGTTCCAACAAACAAAGAAGACATTTACGTTCTTTTTGCAAGGGCAAAGGATATTCCGGAGTATGTTTACAAAAATGCATCTCAGGTTGGCATAACTGGAATTGATATGGTTTATGAGGCGGGAGTTCATGTCGAGGTACTGCTGAAACTTGGTTTCGGGAAGGCAAAGATAGTTGTTGCTGTTCCGGATAATTCGGAAATAACTTCCCTCAAGGATCTGAATGGGAAGGCAATTGCAACCGAGTATAGAAGGCTGGCAGAGAGATTTCTCGATGAAAATGACATAGATGCCGAAATTGTGGAAGTTACCGGCTCATGTGAGATTGCACCTTCAATTGGCATAGCGGATGCGATAATTGACCTCACATCAACAGGAACAACCCTCCGGCTCAACAGATTGAGAATAGTTCATGAAATAATGGAGTCTCAGGCAGTCCTGATCGCAAATAAAGAAGCGGTCAAAGACTTCAATGTTCAGGCACTCAAAACAGCCATAGAGAGCGTTCTCAATGCGAGAGGGATGGTGTACCTCATGATGAATGTTCCCGAGGATAAACTGGATGAAGTTAAAAGGATTGCTCCGGGATTGAAAGGCCCCACAGTGATGAAGGTTGAATCAAATGGAATGCTTGCGATTCATGTTGTTATAAAAGAAGAAGAGCTTTTTGAGGCAGTTCAAAGGTTGAAAAAGGCAGGGGCGATAGACATTCTTGTCATGCCTGTTCAGAGGTTGATATTTTAAAAACTAATCTGTTTGATATGGATTTCTGGAAATCTAATATCCCTGATGTCAAACAAAAAATTTGTCTTGTAGGCTGCTAATCCTGCTATGTGAAACCAGACCTCCCGAGCCTTATGAATTCTCCGAGAAATGATTGAAACGCTGGAGCAGGGAAATACCACCCAGATCAAGAAAAGATCTCGAAAAACAGCTTGGGAGGGTCCTCTGACCTCTCACAGATTTTATCGAAGCTGGAGAAAATGAATTCTGTGAGGGTGAAGAAAGAGGAGATCGAGCTTTACAATTCGCTGAGGGTGAGGTTGGAAGAGGGAGAAGCTTCATGCCTGGCCATCGCAAAGAAGCGCAGCTTGAAATTCCCAACAGATGACTACGACGCAAGAAAAGTTGCAAATATTATAGGAATACCCGTGTCAGGAACTGTAGGAGTTCTGACACTGTGCGTGAAAAGAGGAATGCTGTTCAAGGAACAAGGTAACGAAATCCTCAAAAACATGATTTTAAAGGGATTTTATTCTCCAGTGGAGAGTTTGGATGAAGTAATGTGATATTCCCGAAATTTTGCCATGCTAACCAATTTTTAGGATAAC
>JALUWC010000572.1 GCA_027019885.1 Geoglobus sp. | reverse complement strand
AACTCAAAACATTCGGTAACCGCATAACATTCCAGCGTGCTGGGGGGTATCGTGAAGTTGTGAAAGTCTCACCATCCGGCAAACTTAGGCTTGTCAGAAAGAAGATCAAACGCAACATAACCATCTCAACAGAAAAATATGCAGACATGCTTGCAAGGACTGCAACGAAAAAAGCATACACTCTGGGGCACATTGAAGCATACAAAGCAGGAAATATAAGAAAGTGGAGATATACTGCTGTTGCAGATGAGAGAACCCGTCCTCACCACCTTGCTTTGCATGGCAAGGTCTTCGAGGTTGGAAGTCAGGAGGAACAGCTTGCATTGAAAGTCATGGGCGAGCCAAACTGCAGGTGTCGCCCCATTCCATTCTTTGATGATCCAAAGTATGATACGCCAGATTATGTTTATGAGCAGGAAAAGAAGGAATGGGCAACCAAAGCCTTAGATGAAATTTACCTCGATGCAGGAGCACGCTATGTGGCATCTATCCCATTCAGGGAAACGAGGTCAAAAGAGAGGATGATCACCGATCTGGCTGAGAAGTTCAGGCGAAATAAGAAGTCAAAGATGCTTCTCGGAATCACCAGAATAAAGTTGCAGGACCAGATTATTAGAACCTTCGACACTCTTTACAAGAACTTCACGCACAATGGAGTTAAACATGCGGTAAGGCATGCTTCCCAGGAAAAATTTAAGATTTCTGAGGTCTTAGAAGTTAAGAGGGCTGGGAAGTACATTGGAAGGCTTGAAGAGACTGAGGTTTACTGGGGTGTCTCGGAAACTGGAACTCCATTAGCGTTGTATATTGGCAATGACGGAAGAATAAGAACAGCATTCAGATGTCCTGAACGCTGCTTGAAGGATCTGCTCAGGAGGGTTGAGAAGTGAGACTTTACATCCTGGCAGAAGACCTGCACGAGGCTGGATTGCCTATTGAAGAGGCAGAATACAATGCAAGGGTAGAGGATGGTATAGCAATAGTGTTTGGCAAAATAAAGAACGGCAGTTTTAAGGTTAAAATTGTCAGAGTAAATGGCAAGTTTTTCATCGAAGTACCAGACGAGATCGTTAAAAAAGTTCATCTCAACGATGATGAGTACTACCTCCCAGCATACTACCACGCAAAAGACGGAGTTATTGCTTTCCACGTTTCCTGATCTGACTTTTCTTTATATTATCTCTTTAAGCAGATTAACTCATGCAGGATGTAGCACTGGATCTGACAGCAACAGCAATTGAGGCAGAGCCTGCATTCAATTTCAAGTCATCAGCAACAAACGAACAGCCATTGAGGAGAAGAATCATAGCGGTCTCTGAAGGAGTACACAATGGAATAAACTTCAGCGGAGAAGAGATCAGAAGGATGGTTCAGACAGCTATTGAGCTGAAGGAAAAAGAGGACAGAGACTATTTCGCTGCTCCTCTCGTCCTCGATCACTCTGGCAGATTTCTGGACAAAGTTGGGGCAACATACAATCTGTTCTATGATGAAGAACTGAAGGCTGCGGTGGCTGATGTTGAATTCTGGACTTACACGCCAACGCTGAAAGAGTTCTCCACTTTGCTTATGGTAGAATTGGTAATTCTCCCTACGGCTACAGCTTAATCCATCAGGTTTATGACCTGCTTAAGCTGAAGCAGAAGATTGAGCTGATGGCTGCCGTGCTCGTTTACAAGATGGGGCATCCCCTGATTCATGCGAAAGTCAAGAGCCCAATGATGATCCCCAAGGTTGAGGAAGTTCTAAAGCAGAGAATTCAGAGCAACCCGAATGCAACGAATGTTCAGGACTACATCACAATTCTGAACCAGATTGTAACAGATGAGGGTGTAACGCTTGATGTTCTCGACAGCAAGCTGAATCTCTCAGGCTTGATTGACATAATCCAGCACCTGCAGAACCAGATAGACAAGGCTCTGAAGGTTCCAAGAGTGTTTTATGGAGAACCTGAAGGAAGCAACAGAGCAACTTCATACAACCAGCTCAAAACATTCAGCCTCTTTCTGGATTCAATAAGATCAACAGTCAAGGAGGAGCTTGAGAACAAGCTTTTCCCGCTGCTAAATGTGGATGTTGAGATCGTCTTTGATGAGATTGTGATTGAGGACGAGATGATCTGGGGTGAGCTTGCTGTTCAGCTGTATCAAGCTGGAATAATTGATACTAATGAGGCGAGAGGTCTCATTGGCTATCCTCCGCTTGAAGAACAATGACTGACGACCCAACCAGAACCAAAACTCTAAGAGATGAATTTGCTCGGGTTTTGAGAAAACTACCAGATAATGTTCGCAAACAAGTTGAAGAGATTCTACAGACTGCTTATAGCATTGATGAATCGATTATCGAGCAAGTAAAGCAGGTAGTCGAGAAAGAAATGGGATCTAAAGCAGCTGAGAAAATAATAGACCGCTATACATGGCTTTTTTGGCAGAGAGGGGCTGAATTTGCATCAAGACAACTAAAAAGATTTGGTATCCAAATAGTAATACCTCCTGTGTTCAGCATTTTGGATGAGTCTGTGATAGATCAGCTGAAAAACATGCAACTTGAACTCATTAAGGGTTTAAGCGACGAAACAAAGAAAGCCCTGGCTTTTCAATTGAGGGAAGGATTGCTGAGAGGTGAATCGGTCAAAGAGTTAACGAAGAGAGTTCAAAAAGTTACAGACGATGCGAAGTGGAAAGCTGAAAGAATTGCAAGGACTGAAGCTACAAGAGTTTTCAATCAAGCAGCGATAGATCGTTATCAAAAAGTTGGTGTTAAAAAATACAAGATCTTGGAAGCTGGGGATGAGAGAACTTGTAGAACCTGCATGCTTTACCACAACAGAATTTTTAGGTTTGACAATCAAGCATCTCCTAAACCACCATTCCATCCTAATTGCAGGGGGACTGTAATCCCTGTAATAGTGGAGGACATTAATGTGAAAAAATCAATAAGAGAGGAATCGAAAGAAATAGCTTTCGAGAAAGCGACGAAAATAATAGGTAGAATAGAGCCAGGAAAGTTCGTGCCAGATGAGGAAAACACGTTAAAGCTCACATCACTACTTAAAAAAGATGCAAGATTCAGAGAGTTGTTTAGTGATAAAGTTGATGAGGTTGCTGAAAAGTTGGCGAAAGAAACTATAACTATCTTTAAGAGAAACTTCACGCATCATGCAATAATCCAAGCTTACGAGCGAGGGAAAAAAGAGGGATATAGTTTGGTAGATGTTCTAAATGTAAAGAAGAGAGGAAAAATTGTGGAAGATCTTGAAAAAGAAGTTCACAAAGCCGGTAAATCTCGGGGAATATACTTATATATTGTTGAGTCGAAAAAAGATGATAGAGTGATAACGCACTGGAAAATAAGTGAGAATAAATACCGTAAATTGGTGAAGAGAAATGAAATTTAAAGTTAAGGAAATGTTCATCAAGGCTGCCAAGCTGAATGAGGGTGTGTACTTTGCCAAAGTAGTTGGAAATGTCAAACTTGAAATAGTGAGTAGCAAATCAAAAGATGGTTTAATCCCCATATTGGTTAGAAGAGAAAAGAATCATTACATTGTTGATATCCCAGATGGAATAGTCGAGAAATTAAAGCACAGAGAAGGATCTGAAATAGATATGGTTCCGGACGGGAGCGTATATATTCTGTAGGTGTATTTACCAATTTTTAAAGTCTGCTATTCTCCAGTAGTTCATGCAACTGATAGTAAAAAGCCTTCAGGTCAGCGACAGCGACAAGAATGTCTATGTTGAGGGCTACGCTTCAGCAGCTGTCAAGGATCTCGACGATGAGGTGATTACAGATGAGGCATTGCAAATTGCAGCTGAGGAACTGAAGCAGGAGCCATACAACAAGGTCTTTGTGAACCACGATTACAGAGACATTCCAATCGGGAAAATCATTGATGCTGCAGTTAAAACAGTGGATGGGGTCAAGAAACTCTGGATAAAACTCGTTCTCAATAAAGCACATCCGAACTTTGAGACAGTTTACAAATCCCTCAAGGATGGTTTCCTCGATGCCTTCTCAATAGGCTTCAAGGTTCTGGAGAGAGCTGGAAACAAGATCAAGAGACTGAAGATCCTTGAAGTATCTCTTGTCGGGATTCCTGCCAACCCGGAAGCTATTGTTGACACAGTCTATGAAAAGATGTTCAACCCTACTGAAGATGACATTCTCACCAAGGGAGTTGTTCCTGGGCATCCATGGAAGTATGGCAAGGATGCTGAATCTGGATGGAGCAAACCATCTCTGAGTGACTTCACAGACAAAAACTGGGATGAGCTGAGCGAATCAGAGAAAAGAAGCATAGCAGGGCACTTCGCATGGTCTCCGAAGAATCCTCCAAAGAGGTTCACAGACCTCAAACTGCCACATCACAATCCAAAGACTCATGCTGTTGTATGGAGAGGTGTTGTTGCAGCTATGGCAGCTTTATTTGGGGCAAGAGGAGGAGTGAACATACCGGCATCAGACAGAAGAAAAGTTTACAACCACCTCGCATCTCACTATCGTGAATTTGACAAAACTCCACCCAACTTTGAAGCTCTTGAGGAGGCTTTCCAGTTGATAAGAGTGCTTCAGGATGCAGATTCTGACTTTGATTTAAATAATCACAAAAAAACAGATCCAGACATGGAGACAGATCTGCAGAAGAAGGTGGAGGAGCTTGAGAGGGAAAAAGCTGAACTGGAAGCAAAGCTCAAAGACCTCACAGAGAAGATCAAAGAGGCGGATGAAAAAATCATGCTCATGGCTGAAATCCTTGCCATCGATAACCAGGTTGACAGGGAATTCCTGAAGTCGCTGAGCAAGGAACAACTTGAGAAGTACGGGAGCAAAATAGCCATCACTTGTGCTACAAAACCACCAGTCATGACCTAACACCTCGCCAAGACAACATCCAGTAAATTCAAATTTTGCGGATTTTCACAACAAACAGAAAAAGTATTATCAACTGATTGCAGAATTTAATCTGAATGAGAGAGCTTAAGGATCTTTACTGTGCGAGATGTGGAAGTGAATTTGATTTGATCGTTATCAA
>JALUWC010000571.1 GCA_027019885.1 Geoglobus sp. | reverse complement strand
GACAAATTCCCCATAAAGGAGGTCGATACAAAATGAGAATTTTCAGGAATTCTGTTGATATTGTTTTGGGATCCGTCCTACAAAAAACAACTTTTGAAGAGAGTTACAATCTCATCAAAAAACTTGCAAAATTCCATGGCAGAACTCAGGATGGCAGAGGAGAGGTCTACGAGTTCCGCAAGGAGGACGGCATGAAGGCAAACGTTCTGGTCATTGTAGATCTCAAGGAAAAGAAATACCACCTTATTGATGAAAGAAAGATTGGAAAGAAGCGTTATTCTGAGATTAGGAAATCCATTCTGGGTGGTTCTCATGACTGAGAGTATTGTTATGAGAAGAATTCTCGGACTGGAGAAAAAGCACAGAATCAAGACAACGGTGATGCTTGAACAGGAATTAATTGAAAAGGTCAAACAGAACTGTCTGGATCTCAGTGATGTCATGAATCTTGCTCTTGAAGATTTTCTCCGAAAGAAAGGCTATTTTTAACCTCTTTTATCTTTTTTGCCCTTGGCATTATGTAGGTTAGACAATACTATTATTCTGTCATATTTTCCGTAATTTAAGGTATTTCCGTAATTTAAGGTATTTTCGATATATATAATTAATTTTTTGCTCAAGTTTTCTCAGGAGGTGAAATGCTGTGGCAAATGGAACGCTTACTGTAAACTGGACTGAAATAAGCGATCTGATTCAGGGTGCAGCGAGCATAATGCCGAGCATTGGAAACCTTGTAGTTGCCATTGTTCCAGTGATTCTGGTGCTGATTGTTGTGGGATTCGTGACTGGCATATTTGAGGGCATTGTTGACGGAATCAGGAACGCATTCAGGTTCATAAGGTGATGCATTTGCACAGAATTGCAGTAATTTCATTTTTTATGATTTTTATTTTAGCTGTTACTGTCTCAGCCCAGAATGTAACAATAACCCTGAGCGATCTAAACCTGCAAAAAGGCATTAAGGTGGTTGTTTATGATTTTCAGGGAAATTACATAGGCGAGTTCAACACAACAGACACAGTTCTGCTTAACATGTCAAAAGCCAGCAGTTATGTGTTTGTTTTGAAACCAACCGAGCAGGTGTGGTTCAGCAATCCCCTTAATGCACTTGAGCTCTTCAAGGCATCATTTCCAAGCATTCTCAGCTATTTGCTGTTCTTTGCTGTTGTTATAGGCTCTGTGATTATTGTTTTGCGTGCCCTGAGGTGATATTATGGGAAGAAAAATCAAGAAAATGAATTTCAGGAACAAGAAGGCATACAGAAGATGGCTCGCTTATGGTCATTCTACAGGCGTTTTTGAAAGAACTCCGGGACATGTGAAGGTGTACATCAAAGGGAAGCCTCACAGAGTCAAACATTCTCAAAAAAGAGTGAGGAGGAGGTGAGAATTTTGAGAAAAGATGAAAGGGCTGTCTCTCCAGTTATTGGAGTAATTCTGATGGTTGCAATAACAGTAATACTTGCGGCAGTGATAGCAACATTTGTATTTGGGCTGGGCAGCAAAGCACCAAAAAGCCAGATGCCACCATCGCTCAAGATTGACAGAATAAATGACACACATGTAAGGGTTCTTGTTGCAGGAGTTCCAGAGGAGTTCACAAATCTAAGAGCAAAATATGATAATACAACGGTAGGAATAAACGCATCGGATGTTGGAGATTACGACATAATCCAGATTCCAAAGGGAACTTACTTGACTGTTTTATGTGATATACAGGGAGAGACGGTTATAGCTTTTGAAGGGGTGATTTAGAGGTGGATAGAGCAAAAATCATAACCCTTCTTTCAATTTTTTTGATTCTAAACATTTTAGACATAGTTTTGACTGTCTCCGTAATCTCTGAAGGAAAAGGGCTCGAAGTTAACCCTGTGATGGCTTATCTGCTCGAAAACAGCTTTGCGGTGTTTACTGCTGTTAAAATCACAGCTGGCTTTTTCATAGCTTTGCTGCTATTCAGGCTTTACAAAAAGCACGTTAAAGCGGCTAAAATTACAGCCACAATAATTATAGCAGCCTACGTGTTTATTGTTGCTAATAATGCTGTTGTTAGTGCTGAAACAGTTAGTGAAAGTGGCATTGCTAACATACAAATATGTAAGGCCGATTATTTTTCAATTCAATACCAAAGTGTTAGTGGAAGTTACGTTTATCCTGTTGCTAAAATTTTAGGCATTTATATGGACTTTGATCAGTATCCAGAACCACAGAGTATAGATTTTTACATCGCACCTATATATGGAACAACATGGAAGTGGGTTTTGGCATTATATATCAATAACACTTATAAATATATGATTGATGATACTAATGGAGCGGTGGGGTTCCCAATAAAATTAACTTATAACGGTAAGGATGTTATTGAAGGTCAGATGTATGTTTATCCTATTTATTACAATAATAACCCAGCATATAACATAAAAATCATTTTCGATATATTTTCTTTTAATAAAAGTAATGTTGCATCAGGCTATAAATATTATGCTATTGAATACTTAAGTGATTGGGACGTCAGATTGCAAAGCAAAATAAATTGGAAAACTTTACAAGGTGGACCGGGACCCCAGTTAAGGCTGCAAAGTAGTGCAAGCAGTATTCCCACATTTACAATTTATAATAATCCCAAAGTTACATATTGTTCAGCAGAAATAAAAGATAATTATTACTACACCTACGAATACAATGAAACAACGGGAATAGAGTCAGGATGGCTGAATGTCACAAAAACAGGCGGCGAAAGTAAGTGGGGGATATACTATAAATCATATTTGACAAATGAAACATACTATCAGCTGATTGATACAAATTTAAATACAAATAATTTTACATGGAGATTATCGGGCTATCTTCTTAATGCTACTGTATATTACACTTCTACCGATTATAGGGTTGTAACATTCACCCAGCCAAATTTTAGCACTTACTCTCCTCCAAGTGGAACATCAACAATCACATTCTACTTTATGGACATTGAAACAGGTGCATTAGTAGACAATGTGAACTTTACATTGCAAGAAAGCTTTATCGGCAACAGTACTGTGCTGAACGGAACCTATGACTACTCTGTTACGGTAAACAATCTTAACGACCTTGAAGTTTACACCTACACGGCAAGCAGAGCAGGCTATGAAACTGCAACAGGAAACGTTTACTATCCGCCTGCCGGGCAGGAAACTACTGTTTATGTATATCTTACCCCAATCAAAACGCCGAGCAATGCAAATAACTCAGTCATCACGTTTAGAGTTATCTCCAACTTTAGCAATTATCAGATTGCTTTACCGGATGCAGTGGTAACTCTGAATGGAGAAACAAAGCTTACTAACGCTCAGGGCTATGTGAGCTTTGAAGTACCCAAGAACAATACTTACAGCTATATCGTCAGCAAGGACGGTTACTTCAGCAAGGGAGGAGTGATCACAGCAACTCAGGATTACCATTCTGTTGTTGTTCAGCTTTTTCAGCTTGTTCAGCTCGGGTCTCCAATACCAACACCAACAGGAACACCAACATCGGGGAGTGGAACCGGAACTGATTCAACCGGAACAGGGGGAACTGGCACAAGTACTGGATACACAGCAGATGAGGGATTGAGGCAGGCAGCAAGAGACACCCTGACAAACTACTACCAGATAATTCCCGGCTTCTTTGGCTTGGTCTTTCTGCTGTTCTTCATGGCAACACTGAACGGAGTTTGGAGGAGAAGGAGATGAGAGCAGGGCTTACTCTGCTTTTCATTCTGATGATGATGATTTTTCCTGTGAATGCTGCAGTTGATAATATTGATCTGGGGGTGACCAAACAATTTAATTTTACTGTAACTCAGCCGGGATGGGCTGTTGTTAGTGTTTATCTTAATGATATAACTCCAAATTCAGAGCAGACAGTTGTACTTGACTCGTTTTCTGGAACTTACAGAGTGGACATTAAATCAATAGTGGAGTATAACGGATTGTGGCTCAGATTTATTGTAAATGTCACACTACCCAATGGAACTGTTGTAACAGGTGAGAAAGGCGTGCTATTTTCAAGACCGGACTATGATGTTAAAATTCAGTATAACTGGATTGAATTAGATGCACCTATTGTTGATGTGGACATAATTGTTGCATTCAATCCTGTGAAAATTGATGTTGTTGATACATCACCTTATTTCCCAACATATCTCAACTGGGATGAAGGATACTCATTCGTTCCATTTTATCATGTAACCGGTGTTTCAACGAGCGATATGCGTGTTAAATTGTGGATAGCAGATCAAGAAGGAATTAATGTGCTAAACAACGGAAGCATACTCGACAAAATAAAACAGCAACTATCAGATGCTGGAAAAAGAGCATCTGAATGGACATGGGAACAGATATTAAAAGCTATTTCTAAGATCCCTGTTGTTGGAGAGAACTTTGCCACAGCTCTTGAAGTAATGGGCAGGATTGTGGGCGAAACGTTCTTCTTTGTCAGATTGATACTCATTGAGAACTGGGAACTGACTGTTCTGACCTATGAAAGCTTTGCCATGATGTATGCGATGCAGAGCAGAAATATCATGACGATGTACCGCAGATTTGTAGGATTTCATGTTGAAACTGTAAAATTGCTATTCGTGATTATTGTGGAGTTGATAAATTTGCTCATGAGATTAATTCAGGCTGTTGGGAGTTTAATCCCATTCACGTGAGGTGTTTGATATGTTTAGGAGGTTGGTAAGGAAAGGTGGAGAAAGATTGAGAAAAAGAACATACGAAATGAAAACGAAAGTAAGGAGAAATGTCAATCGCAGAGTTCTGAAAGAAAAAGCAAGACATACCGCAAGGAGGACGAGAGAAAGAGCATATTATACAGCAAAGAGAACGAGAGAAATACAGCAAGGCTGGAAGGAAGATTATAAGAGTCGATTTTATCGAAAACTTGGAATTAAGAGAAGCAGGAGACGGAGAAAATCATAGGGAGGCTGATTCTTGACATGATAAAGGCAATTGGTAGTCTAATCCCATTCACATAGGAGGTGTTGCCCTTGAGAGTTCTTACCATCAAAGTTTTGATGCTTCAAAGCCGTGTTGAAAGTCTTGAGAAA
>JALUWC010000570.1 GCA_027019885.1 Geoglobus sp. | reverse complement strand
TAAACATTGCAGGATGAAGCAAATAAAAGCTGAGCGTCCCTCTTTCTGGCCTCTTCAAGCACATTAAGGGTTCCCAAGTAATTGACGGTTTCTACCTCTTCTCTAACATCATCAAGCATACCGGGAGTGGCTGGTAATTTTGCTGCAAGATGGATCACTGTATCCACATCTTTGAAAGCCTCTCTGAGATCTTCTTTACTCCTTACATTGCCCCAGTAGAAGTCAATGTGATTCAAAAATAATAAGTTTAGAGGGTTTGAACCAGACAAATCGTCCATTATTCTGAATTCCTTTCCCTCTCTCATTAGTATTTGAGATATCGCGCTCCCGACGTACCCGTTTCCTCCAGTAATTAGTATCATTTCTGCATCATCTCTTTCATCTCTGATTAAGTAATGCCTTTGGAAGAAATCTATCTTTATGGGCCTCTATGATGGCTTTTCTACGCTCTATCTCTCTGAAAATGTCGGCTATAGCATCTTTCAGGTCTGTCGGCTTTCCAACAAGCTTCCTGAAGTTATCATTTTCAATTACCATCTCATGTTCCTCTTTCTCCACCCTAGGATTTGGAACATGCTTCACTTCTACCTCAAGTCCAATTTCCTCTGCCGCAGCCTCTCTGATCATCTCTGCAAGCTCCACAATTTTAACTGCACCCAGAGTCTGGTTGTAAATCTTGTATCCCTCACCACCTTTCCTTACACATTCAACAAAGGATTTAACGCAGTCTTCAAGGGTAACAAAAGGCTTACCCTGTAATCCCTTTCCATACACTGTAATCGGATATCCTATGAGTGTTTGAGCACAGAACCTATGGCTAACAACACCGAAATAGAAATCGAAATCGAAACGGGTTGCGAGTTCTCCTTTTGCTTCTTCCGTGGTGGCTCCAGTTACAATGGCAGTCCGCATATCAGAAACGTTCAGACCCCACTGTCTGTGAGCGAGCCATAAGTTGTTAATGTCGTTGCATTTGCTCATATGATAGAAGCTCCCAGCCATGTGGGGATGGGGAACAACATCCTTTCCACCCTTATACTCTACCTGATAAAATCCTTCAGGAATCGGATACTCAGGCGCACCGTAAACTCCAGTGGTTGTTGCGACGATGAGGTGAGCATCTAACAGATTATTTTCTTTGAGAGACCAGATAATGTTAAGCGTCGAAACATTATTGTTATACTGTGTGTACACAGCTTTTTCCCAGCTTATCTGAGAGTAAGGCGCCGATGGCTGGGCAGCGAGATGGACAATTGTATCAGGTTCGTAAACCCTTACCAGCATGTCAACAAATTCTTTTAAAGTCAGATCACCTTCAACGAAAGATATATTACCCCATCTTTCCCTTGCTTTCTCTATTCTTTTTTCAGGAGGAAGTATGGGAATGGCAGAAACCGACCCTATTTCTTCCACCCACCTCCTCCTTGCAAAGTTGTCAACTCCAACAATCCGCTCATCGGGAAACATCTCAGCCAGCCTTAATAAAACCGGCCAACCTATATACCCATCAGCCCCCGTCACAAGTATTGTCATTCTTTCACCTCACCACTTTTGGTGGTAACAAAATATAAAAATATTTCTGATCTGAGTCAACTACTCATGGCTTTACCACCGGCTGCATACCCATATGATACAACCAAGCTATAAACCATCCGAGAGGAATTATTATGGCTATAAGTACGAAGGCGTAGCAGACTGCAAGCTTTGTGAGCCCCTCTTTTTTAAGAAGTCTGAAGTCGGTAACAATGCCGATACTGGTGAAAGTAAGCATAAAGAAGAGTTTTCTGAGTGCTCCTTCTACAGGTTTGATCCCAAATGTCATGGATTTGTACGCTGTATCTACGTCAGGAAACATATTCAGCCCTATATAGAGTACAAACAGCATGGCCAGGAAATAGCCCATCACAAACTTGGGAAATCTCCACCAGATCTCCATCTTCTGTACTTTCTCTCCCGACCTCCTTTCAAAGTAATAGACCCAGATTACTGCCAATATAAAGGCCCAGAAACCGATGAACATGTCAATCCATATCTTAGTGTTAACGGCAGCTGCCAGAATCCATCCTTCCTCCCACTGCTCTCCCAGCTCCAGAGCAGCCCTTGATCTCATCAATTCATCAAGTATGGCCCCTGCTGCAGCATCTGCACCATCAGTTTTGACAGTCAACCCCAAACTTGCTCCGGCAGCGATAGGCTCGTGGAACCAGAATGTAACCAGTATTCCGGGCAGCACTATCAATTCTATCAGTGCGAATACCACCACCAGCACCGAGACCATAACCGGTACTATGGGCCTCGCCTTAATGGCACCAGCCGTGGCAATGGCAGCTGAAACACCACATATGGATATTCCTGAAGCGAAACAGGCTGACCACTCTCTTGAAAGCTTGAAAAGTCTTCTAGATATGGTGTATGCCAGAGGCCAGAAGAGGAGGTATGCCGCCACTGTTGCACTTGCTCCGGCTATAAGCAGGTGCATTGCAAAACCAAAGGATTTTATTGCCAGATATCCCAGCTTTGCACCCAGCATCACGATGGCCACTTTAATGAACCATTCAGGCTTCGCACCTTCCTTAATAAACTCCCTGAAGCCTTTTGGAGCCAGATTACCTATGATTAAACCCACAACCAGCGCAATTATGTAGAAAGCTCCGCCAAGAGATAAACTCCAATCTATGCCATATTTTGGCCTGTCGAACTCTGTTGCTGCTATGTAGGCATTCTGGCCTACAATATAGCTTATCACTGTAATCCAGAAAACAATGGTGAAGGCTGAAACGTACTTCCTGAGATTCCATCTCATCGTTGCGGCACCGACCGTTGTAGTTATCAGTAAGATTAGGTACGTGGTAATGAGCGAAACCGCTGGACTCATAACTTCAGAGTGGGAGGCTTTAAATGCCTTCGATATGTCTACCCACTTGCTGAACTTGACGATCCAACCAACAAGATCTATATGAGTCAGTGATGCTATGATGCCAAGCATCACAAAGAACATGCCTAGCCAGAAAGCCCACCAGTCTTCTGTACTGAACATTCCTGCATACCATCGCTTCTCATATTCCTCGTTCATTTGAATCACCTCAGATTGTCCGCAGTATGAATTTATGGATGCCGATAGCCAGTATAATTGTTGACAGAATTCCTGTTATCAGTGTCCACATTACCATTCTGGATTCTATTCGATCCCATGGTTCTGTGCCGATATAAACCTCCTCTGGTGTTTCACCACCTATTTCCCCATCAATCATATACAAACCTCCAAAATTTGTTACCACTTTTAGAGGTAACTTAAACATATTTATATTTTTCCATTCCAAAATTTCATGTGGACGTGGTAAAATTTTTTGAAGAACTGGGAATGGGCAAGTACCAAGCTAGAGCACTGATTGCCCTAATGAAGCATGGTGAGGCAAAAGCATCTGAGGTCAGCGATTTGAGTGGAGTTCCAAGAGCGAAGGTATATGGTGTGCTGGATCAGCTTGCAGATATGGGATTTGTAGATAAAATCCCTGGAAGACCTGTTAGATTCAGGGCCAAGAGTCCTGAGAGGATTATAGAGAGGATAAAGTACAACATAATCATTGAATACAATAGAATGTTAAATAGAATCGAAAACATGGAAAAGGAGCTTTTTAGCAGTCTTAAAGCCCTCTATTCTGAGTCAGAAGTAAGAACGAGAGAACTAATGAGGGTCGTAAGTGTTGGAGAGCCATCTGAGAGGGAGACGCGAATCCTCTACAATCAAGCAAAAACAGAAATAAATATAGTCTCAAAGAGCTTTGAATATTACCCCAAAGTTAGAAACGAGCTCATAGGAGCATCCAAAAGAGGTGTGAAGATTAAAATTCTCCTGCTGGGGGAAGAATTTCTCGAAGAGAGAAGCAGGGCTGTACAAAAGGAGATTCTGAAGCTTGTTAAATCCGACCTCGATGCAGAAATAAGACTAAGCAAAACACTGCTGCCACTCAGAGGGGCAATAATTGATCCAAGCTATGAGTACAAGACCGGAAAGGCAATATTTGTTGTTGAAGATCCCGAAACTCCGCTTTATTTGAGAGACGCTGCCGTGACGGAGAATCCGAGTTTAGTAGCAGGGATGAAGAAGTATTTTGATTTGATATGGAAGTACGAGTCAACTCCACTTTCATCTCACGCCAACTCGCAAGGATAAATCGATGGTATTAGATCTAATAGGAGATTTAGTGACAACGAAGTTCTCGGAATGTAGTGACTTTTGATGAGGATTTTAAAAGAGTAAACTTCAACGAATTTACCGATCTCTCTTCTCTGTAAAGGGTACTATCATGATAATTCCCATTTATTACCAACAGTTTTGCAGCTCACACCCTTAGTAATCTTAATTACCAAAAAACGTCAACTGAATTAACTCTCCGAAAAGAATCTTGTGAGAATCTACGCAAATTGTTTGGATTCAATTTGAAATTATGAGTGAAGTCGTTGAGTTACTAAAAGAGATCAAGAAAAAGGTTGAAGAGATAGATGAGAAGATTCGAAAATTTCATGCTCCGAGAGACATCCTGAAGGAGGCTTGGAAGTGATGTTGAAGAGATAGATGAGAAGATTCGAAAATTTCATGGGATTCTTTGAATTGAGTGATGAAGAACTCAAGATGATTGATAAAGATCTGAAAGCCTAAGAAAAGGGAGAACTGTAATTAATTGATAACAATATTATTTTTATTAAAATAATTTACTGTGAAATAATTAATAATCCAAAACATGTTCAAGCTCTTGAAACCTTTCAAATATCCCAACGCATATCCTATAGGTATCCAAGCTCTTCGTACTATTATTAGGTCCCTTACACAACCTCCAACTCAATCTCTTCTCTCACACCTTTAAATCATCAACAAAGAATCACTCAATCTTCCCATCAAAAGAAACATTAAAAAATCCCTCTGCAAAGGAAACAAACTCATCAAAAACCGTAAAACTTATGTAGGGGGAGGCATATGCCTCCTCCTGGTGAGACAATGCAAATCCCGCTGGTAGTCTGCCGAACAGACTACAGATGGCAGTTATTATCAAAAATACTTAACATTTTCGATTTAAGGAAGGTGAAGAAGGTCATTACAAGGCACACCAG
>JALUWC010000569.1 GCA_027019885.1 Geoglobus sp. | reverse complement strand
TGGGATTGAAGTACAGGTATGAAACCTTTGGAGAGAGAAATGCAGTAGAGGGATTCTTTTCTCTGCTGAAGAGAAGGACAAAGAGATTCTTTAGCAGGTTTCCTTTCAGGAGTTCATTCGATTCTGTGCAGAGCTGGCTGGAGAGTTTTGTTGCCATTTATAATGTGGAGGGGTTATCTTGACAGTCCCGTCATAGATTTCTTAAATAATTATCTTTCCTGACCTTACCACCAAATCAGAATTAAAAATTTTGAAAAGGAGAAAAATTCCATTACAGTTTAAGCTCATGAATTCTGTCCAGCATTTGTACTATCGCATCTCTGAATCTATTGACTTCATGTAACAAAATCCTGTATTCCAGGACTGACGAGTATGGAAAGGTTTGCCAAGAGAAGGGATAGGAGTGGACAAAAACACTGTAGTTCCTGTATAGCTCGTACAGATTCACACCGGCAATTCTTCCAACAAACTTCATAACAAACTTATCTGATGGGAATGCAGGTACAAGTTCTTTTTTATCTCCAATAACCCCCTCTGACAGTTCCACGGCCAGTCTCCTATCAGATTTACTGAGACGCTTATTTTTAAGACTGGAGATCACCATCTCAATACTTCTGACTGTTAACGGTTTGAGCTGCTCCGCTTTAACAAACGGTATTCTCTCATCTTTATCATATTCTCTCCTCTCTCGCCCTGTTAAGACGATAATCAGTGAATAGTCGATTGTGTCCAGAATCGTCTTTCTTATACTCTTTTTACTCCAGCCGTAACCCTTTATTTTGCTGTAGAATTCCAATTTATCAGTCATATCCTTCATGCACCTGCGAAGATCTCCTAGATCTTTCAGGGTATGTCCTTTTCCTCTGGATTTCAGAAACCACTCCTGTGAGATTACAGTATAGAGTGGAGTGAAATTTACACTGCGAGCTCTACTCACCGATCTCTGATACAAGATATCATTGAAAATTGCCCAGCATAGATTTCCAAGAATCTTTCTCAGCTCCCTGTAGCAAGGAGTCACAACTCCATCTGAAACTATGGTTTTTAGGGAAGTTACAGTCGAATACATCTCTGGAAGGTACTCCAGAGTTAAAATCCCCAGTTTTTTCCGTCTGGCACCCCGCAGGAGTGTGTTCTTGTACTCAGATATATGCTGGCAGAGCGAATCAAGTGATTCCATAGTATTGGTTATGTCTTCCTCGACGATTTCCCTGACTCTTTTCTGCGTGTCCTCAATTCTGGATTCCCTGTCCCTAAGTGCAATAATCAGCCCGGCCCTTTTACAGGCAAACAGATATTCATACTTCTCGGTAAGGGAGAATTTATTGTTGCTCGGAAAGTCTCTGAGAAATTCTTCAAATTTTTTCCAGTCAATCCTTATCTGAACTCCAATCCGTACGCTGCCTGAGGTCTCCTTTCTGATCACAAATTTCATCCAAGGAATGTTTTTACTGAGAAAGTCATTCACCTTGCCAGCAAATTTCCTGAATTCTTCACGAATTTTTTCCTCATCCTCTTCTTTCATTTCCTCAGCGATGACCATCAAATGAGTGATAAAATCCAGAATTATATTGTTTGGCACATCCACATAGAGATTTCTACTCTGAATCCTAAAGAGAGGCTGATCCTTCACTGGAGGATTTCGAATTATTCCATAGATCGGCCACTCTTTTTTGCCCATAAATTTAACTCAGTAAGAAAATCTTAAGAGTTTTGATTCCAGGTTTTAATAATATAATAAAAACAAAAAATGATAATCACTTTCTCTTAATGCTAAACCTGAGCAACCCTTCAAATCCCAGAGCAAGCACCTCCGCCCTGAACTTCTCGTTCTCATACGCTTCCGAGTTGAATGTGTACGGTATCGTTCTGTACTCCCCGAAGAGCTCTTTAAGCACGGATTTCACTGCTCCTCCAACTTCGCTGAACGACAGCTCACCCACGCTGTAACTTCTGCCGTTTATGTCAATCATTCCCCTGTCTATGTCATAGCATATCCATGTCTCGGTGTTTTTCCGGATGTGCTCTTTCAGGAGATCCCTGATTTCCGTCATGGGTGAATAAATCTCTCCGGGAGGTTATAAGACAGAAGAGAGTGGATTGCAGGGTGCACTCTGCATTTTGCTGTCTCCTTCTGGTTTTAACCTCTAGAGCATATTTGAAAAACATGGACATCAGAAAACTCGCCAGTTTTCTGGAGGAGACTCAGTACCTCCCTGAAGAGATCGCTTTCAGAAGTGACTGGTTTGGCTGGAGGCTCGCGTACTGCGATGCCCTGCTCTACATGCACGGGAGCCAGAGAGAGGTTGTGGGGAACATCACAAGGTATGCGGCTGAACACGAGAACCACAAGCTCGTTTTCAGAACCTCCGGCAAAATCTTCTGCGATTTCGTCTATGTTTTCGTGAACGACGATGAAGAGCCAGAGCTTCCATTTTACATGCTCGGCAGAAACGAGATTCTCAACTACTACGATCAGTTTATGGAAAGACTCGATGTGAGTGATGATGCAGTTGTTTTCAGAACAGATGACCGTGTTTACAGGTTTGAAGATTACGGTTACCTGATAGAAGAGCATGGAGACGAGGTATGCAGTGTTTTTCTCGAGGAAGAGATGTGGGAGTACATCTATTCAGGGAGGTTTGATCCGCTGCCGCTGACTGAAAGGACTGATCCGTGGGGAAGAAGGATTCTAAAGCTTCACAGTGATGTGCCGAGAGTTTAACCAATCAAGTATATAGGCAAGGTTTTTAATTTATCATTTTTCAAAACTTATTCTTATGCTCCAAGTAGAATCGAATGTTTATAACATGGATTTTTGGATGCTTAGAAAGGTGGAGTACAGAGATCTGAAAATTTCACCATCTGAGAATTATAGAGAACTTCATGAGAGACTCAGACGTACTAAAGAACATCTTCCCACTGGAACAGCAATTGTAACAATTCCGTCGACTATTACAGACGTAGATGAGGCTATAAAATACGCACAGGAGAGATTAAATTTCATATCTCATATCCTTTCCTTTGCTCAGGGAAGAGATATCTATTTCATGCCTTATGTATGCTATGAAATCGTAAATGACGTCAAGAAAGAAATTAAAACACTCTGGTCTTCGATCAGGGTCGGTAAAGCTCGAGGTGGCAAGTTGATTTATTCTGAGGGTCTCGAAAGATTCGTTAATATGGTTGCCCCCAAACTCGAAAATGAGGAATTTGTTGAAAAAACAGGAATAATGTACGCAATCCAGTGGTATAACGAAGCTCAGAATTTAACTGTACCGGAAATTAAATTTCCGGCTTTATGGATTTCATTAGAGATTCTTGCAAATGCATATTACAAACAGCACAGGGAGGATTTTCTTCTAAAAGCAGACGAATGGAGAAGACTGATTAAAAAAATACGTGAGACTCTGGACCAGATGGAGATAAATAGCCAAACAAAGAACCGTATTCTCAGTCAGATTGGACGAATAAGAGAAGGGTCCATTACTGACAAAATAAGCAGGCTTCTAGATGAATATGATCTATCCCAATACTTTGAAGATGTTAGAAAAATCAAAAAAATAAGAGACGATATATTCCACGGGAGAAGACTGAATCACTCAGAAGTCAACAGTTTTGAAAATATGAGAAAATTAGAAAGATTGCTTGAAAAATTAATCTTAAAAGTGTTAGATGTCTATGATGAGGATTTTGTTCATTCTGCCATAAAAAGAGACAGCCTTCTCGCTGTATCCTAAATTTGCACTCTCCCCTCTCTTCCTATTTTTCATCTCAATCCTTCAATAGATTAAACATGACGGTAAATCCATTCCCATCTCTCAGGAAAATCAGCACAGCTGTAGCGATCTTCGCAGCCCTTGCCCTGACGTCATTTCTTCTCGCAGCGGAGGCAGTGATGTCCTGCCTAACAGGCTTCTGTTTCCTCACCTTGACCTCTTCCCTCTCCACCAGCGGTATTTTCACCATGCAGAGTCCCTCGGTTTTCATGAACGCAACTCCCTTCTCGAGGTGCTCCAGAATCCGCATCTGCTCCTCGTTAAGCCCGAGAATATCCCTTGCCACAAGCTTGTCATCCCTGTGCACCAGCTTCATCACGAAAAAGGTGTTCGTGTTTGCAAGAGCGTCCTTGCTGAACTCGGAGGGCATTTGAGTTATTGAGATTATGCCCTCGCACAGGCTCCTGATCTCGCGATAAGTTGCGGTGATTATGGAGGTTGCCTCCTGATCCCTTTTCAGGACGTTCTGGGCCTCCTCTATGACTATCACATGCTTCAGGGTATCCCTCTCCCTCTGCTCGAGCCTGTAGTTCCTTATCTTCTGGAGCAGGACGGAGATCAGGAACGCCTTTGCTATGGGGTCTCCCAGGCCGTCAAGTTCGATTACCGTGGTTCTCTCAAGGGTGCTCGGATATCTCGAGTCCTCAGGACTGATCATAAAAACTTGGGCCTCTGGCTCTAGGGGGAGGACTGTCAGATCCATGTACTTCAGGATCTACAGGGTGTTCAAATCGCAGAGGCCGGGATGCAGGGAGTGTGGCTTTATCCGGGAACTCAAGGAGCTCCTGAGAAAATTCCAGGAAAACCAGACCGGTGAGGTCAGGGGTTCGAATTCTCCGGATGATCGTGTCGGGAGTCCAAAGCAGTGAACCCCTGTTACTTCTCCTGTTACCTGAAAGGGACATGAGGGTGTCACTTCAGGTGTCGCAGAGCTAAAGAGAAGGGAAAAATGACGGTTACACCGTCTGTCCAGGTGCATTTGCTCGGGAACTGGTGTGGGCGAAAAAGTTATTAAACATGGACCGGTGGGGATTTGAACCCCAGGCCTCCGCCATGCCAAGGCGGCGCTCTCCCAGACTGAGCTACCGGCCCCCGCCTTAGGAGTATTGAAAAACCCTCAGAAATTGTTTATAAGGCTTGTGATTCTGACATTCCCTGAAATGCATGTCATCTGAAAATGGTCAGAATGGAAATTCAGACCGATCATCCATGAATGGTTGGTGAAGCAACAACCTTTATAAAACCTATTTTACAATTCTCGTAAAAGAGGTGAAAGTGGTGCCAAGGAAAGAGGTTATTACGGGAATTGCCGTAATGCTGATTTCAGTATTGCTGATCTCACAGCCAGCCCTT
>JALUWC010000568.1 GCA_027019885.1 Geoglobus sp. | reverse complement strand
CTCCAATATGAGCAGTCCCTTTTTCTTCTTTTATAAGATTACCTTCTTCATCTAATTTGAAGGCTACTAATACTTCCCTTTTCTCTACGGTTTCTCTTTCCCATTCCTTGGTTACATAATCATTTTTCACATCAAGAGGCACATTACGAATAGCTCGGAAGATTAACCAATGATCTTGAGTTTTCAAGGTTTCGTTCTCATATTCTTGAATTTGATAAATTTCATAGTCAGATGTCTTAGAGACCTCGGATTTCGTAAATCTCCGTGTTGAATGTTGATTTACATCTCTTATTTCGATCTCTTTTATATTTCTTAAGAAAAGCAATACTCTATTATTTAAATGTTCAGGTTTCACTTCCTCACTAATTTTTACCAATAGGTCATGAGTTTTTATAGGTAAAACAAAATTTGTTTTATCATTGTCTACATCAACAGTTGGAATATCAACCCAAATAGGGATTATTTGCCAAGGAGTGTGTTCTGGATCCTCCCACGCACGTTTATCGAATTTAAATTGATAACCACCTGAATATATTTGTGGACATTCAGATATGAGAAAGACTGCTTTAAATCCAACTCCTAAATAGCCAATATAGTCTTTCGCTGTTTTTGATGAACGACCAACCTTACAGATACTTTTTATATCCTCCTCAGAAAATGGATTTCCATCGTTAGATATTTTTATTGTATCTTCCAATATCTCAATTGTTAAAGTTTCACTTCCTGCATCATCAGCATTTTGTACAAACTCCATTAAAAAACTTCCATATCGGGGAAATGCTTTTTGCAATCTGTCTATTGCCCCCGTTAAAGAGTCTAATATGAACTCTTTATCTGAATTGAGTTGCCGATTTTTTATACTTTCTATATATTCCTTTGCATTCATCTTTTTCACCTTTCCTGCGGGAGAATTGCACCTAACTCCAATTTCCCGCAATCTTTTCGTGGAATTTTCAAATTGAATACACAATACGAAATATTTAGATTTTTCTTGTTCACACTAAGGATTAACACAGGAGAAAGATAAAAAATCAGCAACTATGAACTCGTTAGCAAACTTATTGAGGAACTGAAACTTAAAGAACTTAAGAAAATATTCGTATAGAACGAGTAAAAAGCCCCGTTATCATCCTTCTCCTTAGATAGAACATCACCTTCGCCAGTGCTGAAACCCCTGCTCATGCTCATGAATGCTCATGACTATTTGACAAACCGTTTTGTATTTGCTCACGTATAATTATTATAAAAGAGGTGTTGCTCTTGAAGGTCGGCATTGTTGGCATCGGTATGACTCCTTTTGGCGTTCACGAAGAGCCTTTCTACAACATCGCCTACGAAGCAGCGAAGAAGGCTTTGGAGGATGCGGAGATTGAGAGGCATGAGCTTGACAACGTGGTTCTTGGAGGTTACGATGTCTCTGTTGGGAGAACAATCTCCAACATGTACACCGCTCCTGCTGCAGGCGGCTACCTGAAGGATGAAATCAGGGTTAGCGATGACGCGCTGTACGCCCTTGCCCTGGCTTACATGCGAATAAAATCCGGAATTTTCGACGTTGCAATGGTTCTGGGCTACGGCCACTGCTCTGAAACGCCGATGGAGCTCGTTGAGCTTCTGACTCTCGACCCGCTTTTCCACCGGGATACTGGCCTGTCCTACCAGATGAGCTATGCAATGCAGAGCTATGCCTACAAGATGAAGTACGGCGTGGAAGACGAAGTTGCGGCAGAGGTCGTGGTGAAAGATAGAAAGAGAGCGTCAAAGTACGAATACGCCCATGTAAGGGAAGAGGTGACTGTTGATGATGTTTTGAGCTCTCAAATGTCTGTTTTCCCGCTGAGAGAGCTTGAGCTCCCGCCATGGAGTGATGGATGCGTTGCTTTGATTCTGGCTGAAGAGACTATGGCGAAGAGAATCAACCCCGAGCCCATCTGGGTTGAAGGTTTGGGCTGGAACACTGAGAACTACCATCTGGGAAGCAGAGATCTGGCAGAGCTCTCATCAACCAGAAAAGCCGCTCAGATGGCGTATAAAATGGCTGGATGCGATGCAAAAAGCGTTGAGGCAGCAGAAATCATGGACTTAACGCCCTACCATCATCTAATGGCTCTCGAAGCCCTGGGATTTGCTGAGGATGGAAGAGGAGAGGAGCTAATTCAGTCTGATTTCAATGCTAACAGCTCTGGTGGAGCGTTATGCACAAACGCCCACGGCACCACAGGGCTTTTTCTGGCAGCAAGCCTGGCACTCCAGATCAGAAATGAGATTGACATGGGCATCAGCCATGCGGTCAGCGGATATGCTGCCCAGAACTCAGTCGTTGCGATTCTGGGGGTGTGAAGATGAAAAGGGTTGCAGTTGTCGGGGTTGGACAGACGAATTTCAGGACAAGGAGGGACGACAAAACCCATCCTGAGCTTACCAGAGAAGCAGTCTCTCGAGGTCTTGAACATGCTGGCATCACAATGGATGACGTTGACGCCTTCGTCTTCGGAACAATGGACCCCTTCGACGGAATAAACTGCCCTGACAGGTGGAGTTCAACCGCCGCGGGCCTCGGAAAACCATTCATGAAGATTAGCACAGGTGGAACAACAGGCCTGACAACCGGAATTGCAGCATATCAGCACGTGGCAAGCGGGCTGTTTGAGGTTGTCGTTGCAGTATGCACCCAGCGCGTGGGGGAGAATGTTGACGCTCAGCCCGTCCTTAACACTGCTGTTGATCCAATTTATGAGAGGCATTCTGGAGTTGGAGCAATAAGCGTCGCCGCTATTCAGGCGACAGTCCATATGCAGAAGTATGGCACAACAGAGGAACAGATGGCCTGGGTTTCCGTCAAGGATCATGAGAACGCCCTGAAAAATCCATACGCCCACATTCAGAAGAAGATTGGCGTTGAGGACGTGCTCTCCAGTCCAGTAGTTTCATCCCCCCTGAAGCTCTACGAGTGCTGTCCGAGGAGCGATGGCAGCGTAGCAATTGTTTTCGCTTCCGAGGAGAAAGCGGAGCAGATGAGGGACAATCCAGCCTGGGTTATTGCGGAATCATCCATAAGCGATTCATACTTCGTTGGAGACCGCCCTGATCTGGCAGTCTGGGACTCATTAAGCATAGCCGGGAGGCGATTGTACAGGCTTGCAGGCATAGATGATCCAAAGAAGGACATAGACGTAGCAGAGCTCTACTCGCCCTTCACGATCCAGGAGATACTCGAGCTCGAAGCTCTCGGCTTCGCTGATAAGGGTGAGGGTGCAAGGCTCGCTGAGGAGGGTGTTACATTCATTGACGGCGACATGCCCACCAATCCATCGGGCGGGGTGCTGTGCACCAACCCCATTGGTGCAACGGGCCTTGTAAGGCTTGGCGAAGCGTCGCTTCAGGTTATGGGTGAGGCGAGCAATCAGGTAGACGGGGCTGAAGTTGCTCTGGCTCATGCCTGGGGAGGCACACTGCAGTTCCACGCCTTAATGCTTGTTTCGAGCCATAAAAAGCTCAGGAGGTGATGTTATGGTTTTGAGGATAGAAGCAAGATGGGAGATTCCCTACGTGCATTCTGCCGGAGAGCATGCAACGAAGTTCTTCGAAGCTCTCAAGGAGAAGAGGATTCTTGGGGTTAAATGCCCCAAGTGCGAAAGGGTGCTCGTGCCTCCAAGGGCATTCTGCGAGCGCTGCTATGTCGATACGGATGAATGGGTTGAGGTTAAGGATGAGGGCGTCATCGAAACTGTGACGATCAACTACGCCCGCTTTACTGGCTTGCCAGAGCCTCCCTACGCTGTTGGCATTGTGAAGCTTGATGGAGCAGACACAGGAATGCTGGCATATCTCGGAGGTGTCGACCTCTCAGACTGGAAGAAGGCTCATGAGAAGCTGAATGTGGGGACGAGAGTCAAAGCAGTATGGAAGGGTAAGCCGGAAGGCAGAATCACCGACATCCTGTATTTCAGGCCGGTGGAAGAATGATTGGAGAAGGCTGGTACTTCGAGGACTACGAGGTGGGAAAGGGGATCAGAAGCAGCTCCAGAACTGTGACCGAAGCGGACATCGTCAACTTCGCCGGCGTAACTGGGGACTGGAACCCGCTGCATACAGATGAAGAGTTTGCAAAGAAGAGCGCCTTTGGAAGGAGGATAGCCCACGGAACTCTGACCTTCGCAATAATGACGGGTTTGCTGACCAGACTCGGCATGATCGAAAAGACAATAGTCGCTTTCTACGGCGTTGACAAACTTCGGTTCACAAAGCCGGTTTTCATTGGGGATACGCTCACAGCCATAGCGAGGGTGGTAGAGAAGGATGACAGGGGAGATGCGGGCATGATTGTTATGGAGGCAGAGGTAGTGAATCAGAGAGGCGAAAAAGTACTAACCTGTGTTCTCAGGTTTCTCGTAAAGAAGCGAAGTGCTGGCAAGCGGTAAAAGGAGGTGGAGAATGTGGATTTCAGGCTTACTGACGAGCAGAGGATGATTGCTGACGCTGCCAAAGACATAGCCAAAGACTTCCCGCCAGAGTACTGGAGGGAGAGAGATGAGCGTGGAGAGTTCGCTGAAGAGTTCTGGAAGGCAATAAGCGATGCAGGGTTTGTCGGCATCGTGATTCCCGAAGAATACGGCGGGGCAGGAATGGGAATGACTGAACTGCTTATAGCCATGGAGGAGCTATGTGCTAATGGCTGCGGAGCAGGGGGAGTGTGGTATCCGTCCTGACAGAGGTCTTCGGGGCTCTGCCCATAATAAGGTACGGAAATGAAGAGCAGAAGGAGAAGTACCTGCCGGGGATTGCGAAGGGCAGGTTAGAGTTCTGCATGGCTCTGACTGAGCCAAACGCCGGCACAAACACGCTCCGAATTGAGACCCACGCAAGAAAGGAGGGAGATGAGTACGTTATAAACGGCACCAAGATGTTCATCAGCGGTGTTGATAGGGCTAAGGGCATGCTTCTCGTGGCAAGAACCATCCCGTATTCTCAGGCTCCGAAGAAAACGCTGGGTATAACCCTCTTTCTGGTTGATCTGCCCAATAAAGCTGTCAGGTGGAATCCCATACCCAAGCACGGCATAAACTTCTCAAAAACGTGTGAGGTGAGTTTTTCAGAGCTTAGAGTTGGCGAAGAGGCGATACTGGGCGAGAAGG
>JALUWC010000567.1 GCA_027019885.1 Geoglobus sp. | reverse complement strand
ATTCGCTTAGAGTCATGGGAACAATCCTGATCTTAACACCTCTAATAGTAGTCCTTCCCGCCATAATCTATACAGTGGTGACGGGGAAAAGCGTAAGTCTTAGAGATGGAGGCGCTGGCTATGCAGCAGGGTTAATGATTGCAGCCGGGTTGGTAACCCTGATATACGTTTCAATAAAGGAGTTCAAGGGGGAGAGATGATGGAGATACTGCTCGCCCTTATCGCATTAACAGGAATTATCCTCTGGATTAGAAGTGCTGCTCAGACAAAAGACAATAGGGCAAGAGCCCTGGATATTATCGTTATAGGTGCAATTTTATCCATTGTCCCCCAGTTTACAGATAGCAGCAAAAGTCTCAGCATCGCAGGGGTTCTGATATTCTCCTACGGAGTCTTTGTGCTTCTGAGTGAAAAATTCAGAGAGGGTACGGAAGAGGGATAAAAACATTAAGGGATACGACGATGAACACATACAGCATCACCGGCTTAGCAATTTTTATAGCCTTCTCAGCAGGCTGTATATATCTAAGCGGCGGTGAAAGTGCACAAAAGCCAGATTTTTTCAATGAAATCCCGGAAAACATGGAAGTGCTGGGTGTGTATAAGCTTGGAGAGTACGTTAAGCTCCACCCTTCTGACTCCTGCCTGATAGCATCGCAACAGGGGCGAATTTACATGTTCAGCGTTGTCACTGGAAAAATGCTGTGGCAGCGTGAGGTTGAGGGGTTGATAACTCACGTTGCTGCTTCACAGGACTGCGAGAAAATTGCCGTCGGCACTCAGCAAATTCCCGGAGTTTATCTTTTCAACAGAACAGGAGCGCTGGAGTGGAAGTACGAACTTACCGGGAATGTAAACCAGCTGGCGATCTCTGGGGCGGGCAATTTAATTGCTGTAGGTTTTGGGTACCCTGAAAGTAAAGTTTATCTTTTTGACGCTCATGGGCATCCAGCCCTTAAATATGAGTACGGGAAAATAGAGACGAGCATTAACTCAATTTCAGTGAGCCACTATGGGAGATATGCAGCGGTAGGCACGGGATACAGGTATCCTGCGATAACTCTTTTTGATTCCAGCAAAGCTAAGTGGGAGTATAAGATAAAACCTGGTGGTGCTCCCGGCTCAGGAGTGTATGAAGTCAGACTCTCTCAGGATGGTGAGCTTGGTGTGGCAATCGCAGAAAATAAGGCATTTTTCTTTGATAAAAATGGGATCCTTTATATGCAGGAGGAGGGCTCAGATATCAAAGCCATGGATTTTCAAGATAAGTTTGCTGCTATTGGAACAGTAAGCGGTAGGCTATCTTTTTTCAACAGCACAGGAAGGCTATGGAGCTATAACACAAATCACCCGGTTGACCTGCTAAAAATTTCTGAAGATGGAGATTTTTTGGTGGCAGTCTCTGGTAAGAATGTACTTATGTTTAAACGAACAGGAGATGTGCGCCGGATAAAAGAGTTTGAAGATGCAGAAGTTAAAGCGGCGATTTCAGGAGATAATGTACTAATATACGTGAAGAAAGGTTCAGCTGAGAATATATCTCTGGTTAGTGGAAAGGGAGAGATTCTCTGGAGCTTTATTATTCCGGAGCATCTCGGCGAAGTTGAGCACTACTTGGTTTTGAATCAAACCTGTTTTATTGTAACAAAAAATATGGATACGTTGGTATTTTCCAGTATTGGCGTTAATTAGAGAGAAATTTTTCAACCAAAGTTGGCAGTATTTAAACCTTACGGAAGCGTTCACCATTTAGTGAACACTTTCGCTGGTTTTATATAGCAGAAAGTCGCTAAGACTACCGCGAGGGGGCGCCTCCTCGAGGATAAAAGAGGAGGTGAGTTATATGAGGAGTAGATGGTTAAAGGTAGGTATGTTGGCAATGTTTGCAATGCTGCTAGTTGGTAGTGCGGTTGCCTACATAGGATCAAAAGATACCAGCAATATGCAAGAAAGTGTACAAGAGAATGTCGTTTCATCGGAGAATATCCAATATGAACAAGGAAACACGTGCCAGAGCTCTGCACTACTTGCATCCCAAAATAACTCAAAAAAGATCTTAAACCAGAGCGAAATCGAAAGACTGAGAGAGCGCTCAAAAGAGCGACTGAAGATAGCCTATGAGAAGAGAGCCAGATATTGGCGCACACCAGATCCGGAGAATGTGAAGAGGCTTATGAAAGAGTACAACTCGACAAAACTGGTGATTGTCACGGATGGGCTCAAGAAATCACAAATTGCGGAGGCTTTGCGCGTGCTTAGAGCTGCAGGAGTCGAAGTCTCAACCACCACTTCAGAACAATTAGCAATTACAGGTCTGGACTGTGGAGTATTGTATAGAGGGCTTGTGGACGTACATAACCATGATACAGTCCAGTGGTTCTATCATGATTGTCAGCCACCAGAGTATCCTTCTGAGAGGTGTACTTCAACCAGACCGCCTGAGGGCTCTAGCTGCGATATCCACTACGAGGCATTCATGAGCTTCGATGGCTACTATACGAGAGGACTCATAGACTTCCCGGGATGCGAGCCTGCCTATAAAATTTGCGGTGGTGCTTGTGGATGGTTAAATACTCTGAAATTTGGCAGTTGTGGACTTACCTATGACGACCTTCCACTGAGCGTGCCAGATTTCACCATCGACGCATACTACACAAAATCAGAGATTGATGGAATATGCTGCAAGTGTGACTGTTATACTGCAAATCCCAGTGGCTACTGCTGTACCAACTACCCGCAGGTGATGGTTACTGACTACATAGGTACTGTGGTGTAAAAATTACTTTTTTTGTTATTTTTTAGGCAGTCCTAATGTTAGGAGGGTAAAAAACTGAGAGGCACGATAATATTTATCGCAATTTCAGCACTAATTCTTGTAGGCTGTATTATTAGCGAAAAAACCGCCGAGTCAGAGGTACAGGTAAAAGAATCCCCCAAAAATTTCAGCAGCTGGGATGTTATAATATATACAAACCTCTCCTCGGTGGTGCACAGAAAAGTAACCATGCCAAAGCCAAGCTATACCCTTGTGTTTAATATCACCTTTGATAATAAAACTCGGAAAACTCCCCTCAAGGTCTACAAAAAGTACAGTAACGGCACGCTTGTAGAACTTCGCTTCCCTTCCGATACCTTTGAGAATTACAGAAGGGATAACCCGCACAGAAAGCAGATTTATGAGATGGGCGCTGGATATATGATTTTCAACTCCACTCCCCGGGTAATTGCCTGGGATGGGAGGTACTATCTCATGTTTAATGGATACTCTTTAATCAAATACAACGGCAAGGAATTTACCATCTACCGCCTTCAGGAAAGCTACTACACCCCTTACTGGCCTATCAAAATCATCCCTCTTGGCGATGACTGCTGGATTATAACCTATGTGAGCGAAGGCGACCCCTTCAACGGCATCATGGTGTTTAACGGAAAAGAAGTTTCAAGGAAGATAATATTTCGATACGACTCCAACATCACCATAAAAATAAAAAGGTTGAAAGATTGCAAGCTGAAAATCGTCAAAGAAAATGAGGGGACTTAGGTACATGAGCAGAAATCGCATCATCATATCGACTCTTCTCATATTAGTGGGCGGCATATTTATCATGAAAGCGATCAGCAAGCCGGAAGAAGAACTCATAATAAACTACTCCAGTTTCACCCCCGGCAAAACAGGGCCTGTGAAAGTCTATAAAGTTTATGCGAACGGAACTATGGAGGAGCTGTCTTTCCCCGGCGATACTTTTGAGAATGTTGGCAGAAACTTCAAATACCGCAGGCAGTATGAAGAGAGCGGGTATGTGCTCAACTTCACTCCCAGCAAAATAGTATGGAATGGAAGATACTACCTCATGGACAACGGTTACTCTCTAATTAAATATGATGGCAGGAAGTTTGAGGTGTACAGATACGTGGAGGGTTATTATTCGCCGCTCTCAATTCTCGGGATGTTCTACTTCAGAAACAGGTGGATTCTGGTCTACCTGGATGAGGGAATCTCCCTGAGAATAAGGATTTTGAGAGAGGAGAATTTAGGTGATTATACTGAGTATAAAATCACTCTACCAAAAATTTAATGAGGATAATAATTAATTCCAATAACTCAAAGGAAATTATTGTAACAAAACGTGAAAAAGAGGCGAGAAAGTGAGAGCAAAAATATTTATCATTTTCCTTGGGGTACTGGCTGCTGGATGCATTGCTACTGAGAGTACCTCTCCGAGTCCCCAGGAAGTATGGGACTCCATGAAAGCCTCGCTGGATTCGATAAAGGCATATAAGTACAATGCCACAGGCGAAGTGCACCGCCCCGATGGCGGAATTGAATATGCAAAGGCGCATGGTTATGTTAATTTCAACAACCGCACCGCCACCCAAGTCGTCCAAACAAACAGCAGTGAGACTCCGTCTTTGATTAGAACAGTCTACATTGGCGAGGAGGAGTACATTACAATCCTCATGCCAGGTGGAGAAAACAAATCCATCAAATACGATAAAGTGGGAGAATGGTGGCTCAACAAAAGGGAACGCATATTAGGCATAAAAGAAAACGATTCGATAGAGTTAGGAGGCGTGGCGCCGGTTAAAATAGATGGCAGGGAGGCATGGATGCTTAACTTGACCATCAGGAGGATAATAAAGGAGCAAAATTTAACAGTTATCACGAAGAGAACTGAATGGATATTAAAAGACAGCTACCTGCCAGTAAAAAGAAAAGAGGAGACGTTGTATCGTGGCTCCATTATAAACGGCACTGTTGTAAAAAGCACGACAGTTTTTTATGATTACGATGTTTGACTTTTGTGAGTTTTTGTGATTAATTAAATTATTTTATATTTATATTTCACCTATTTTCTAAATATTTAAAACTTACGAAAGCGTTCACCATTTAGTGAACACTTTCGCAGGATTTTTATACCATTAGATTTGATAATATCTCAAAATTATGAATGAAACAAATGCAAGGGGGTGATCAGGTGAGTGTCAGGCCATTTTTTGTTTTTATTGCCGTTTTGGCCACTTTTAGCATGGCTACCGTTTCGGCGTCAAAGGACTACTATTCAGTAGGTCTCACTGATTATTCCTGGTGGTGCGCCTCGGACCTCTACTACTCGGACGATGAGGCCAGCTATGTTGCGAGCAA
>JALUWC010000566.1 GCA_027019885.1 Geoglobus sp. | reverse complement strand
CAGATATGCATGGGGCGTTTTCCTGCATTCACCGCATAGCTCATTTCCACCTGCAATGCTTTTACCGCATATCCTGCATTTCCCAACCTTTCCAGTTCCATTGCAGGATTTGCAGACTTCCATTCTTTTTACCTTCCCAGTTCCCCTGCAAACTCCGCAAACACCCTGAAGAAACATTTTAATCTGATCCTCGCTAAGCTCTGAGGTTATTTTCGGGTCAAAGCTTTTTGCCTTTCCTGAACCTCCGCAGACTCTGCAGTCGTCCTCGATTTCGACATAACCCCTACCACCACAAGCTTTGCATGTCATTTCGCTTGATGTTGTGATCTTGTCAATAAATATTTTAGGAATCAAAAGAATTGGGCTGTGAAAATCTTTCAGGAGGGTTCTTCAATACCTTCACCATAAAATTGATGACGTCAACGGTGATGACCATAAATACTTAATAACTCAGCAATTCACAGCATGTTTGAGTTTGCCTGTGGTTTGCGGGGGTTGCCGAGTCAGGAAAAGGCGCAGGGCTTAAGACCCTGTCCCGAAGGGGTCCGCGGGTTCGAATCCCGCCCCCCGCACTCAAATTTAGCCTGTCTAATATCTTTTTTACCAAAAAGAACCTCATGAATCTCTTCAATCTTTAGTTCAATCTGTTTGATGTGTTCTTCAATATCAAGTTGTGCAACTTTTTCCAGATTTTCACAACTTTTTGAGTTCATTTCATAATCAAACTGCAAAAGAATGGCAAACTTACCATGGTGCTCTGTTTCAAAAATTCTAACTCTCTTTCAAATCCTCACCTTCGTATTATCTTCTCTACAATCTCCTCAGCCAGAGATTCTATGTGATTTTGATATTTCCTCTGAGCTTCTTCAATAACTTGGGGTAAGAGGTGTTTCCTTGTCGTTGTCATCGTATCGATACATCTGGAACTCGTTGATTGTGTTCTGGCAGCTGGTGTGGACATAAAGCCTGTCAGATTCAAGGAGGGACGTCACAGCTTTAATTCCTGGTGTGATCTCATTGTTTGCCTTGACTGCATCAATTCCAGCTCTTACGAATTTTTCAATACTTGCTGGCTCGGATGGATCGCAGTAAAATGTTCCAACACCCCATTTCTGCTGCATCTGTTTGGCAATTTCAATCAGTTCATCGTCTGTTGTTTTTGGAGCATAGTACTCCTGCAGGATGTAAGCAACATCATTTTTGATTCCAAGAGCAAGAATGCAGGCAGGATTTCTGAAGCCCCAGTCCACTCCATAAACAACCCTGTCAAACTCTGATGGAACTGCATCAACAACATGCTTTTTGATATCAAAGCCTGGGTAAACAAGCCCTTCAAACTTGACGAATTTACCTTCCAGCTCCTGCAGTGCGAACTGACCCTTGTACTGCTGTTCAAGGCTCTGGATGTATTCTCTTGAGAGAAATATGTTGGATTTTGTTGGAACCCCATAAAGAATGTAGCTGTCAGGAATCGGATCCTTAATGAACAGCTCGTAAACCCAGTTGAAGCCCTTGGGTGTGCCTGTGATCCAAGCTTTGTAGCTGTAACCAGGCTGTCTCAATCTGCCTACCAGGATGTCCCATACCAACTTAGGTAAGAGTGTGCACTCATCAATCCAGAACCATGCGATAGAGAGACCCCTCAATCTCTCAATGTGTCTTGGATTGTCGGCTGATCTGAAGAGAATTTCACTCCCATTTTTGAGTTTCAGTCTCTTCTTGTTCTCGCTAAACTCTTTGATCAGCTGCCTCGGCACCCACTTGTCCATCTCCCACCAGATGACATCCTTGATCAGAGTGTATGTCGGAGCCACTATGAGCCCTCTGGATCCAGCCTGCTGAGTTGCTTCTTTCATTGCGAGTATCCAGCCAATGGCTGTCTTTCCAGCCCCAATGCCAGATATGAAGGCTTTGAACTTTGCAGGATTGTTGAAGAACTCCCACTGAGGACTTGTAAGCTCAATAGTTCTCTGCACTGGCATCACCCACCTTGACTATGTTCCAGATCAGCGTGGTTGGGGTCTCTTGGATGTCTCCCAGCAGCTTCGCTTGCAGTTCGAGCTGCTTTTCTATACGTTCAATTGCCTTGAGAGCTGTTTTCAAATCTCCAGCTGCTTTTGCCTCTTCAAGGATTCTGAGGGTTTCATTGTTGATCGCTATCAATTGCTGAACTGCATCAATTCTTCCATTGATGGCTTTGGTGACTATTTCTTCACGGTGCTTGACATGTTGGATAACTGGATCATGGTTCGAACTGAAATAGCGGTAGACAGTTGACCTGGTGATCTTCACTCCTGCAATTTTAGAAAGCTCTTCGGCGATTTTATAATCTGATAAGCCCTGTGCTTTGAGTTTGTTGGCATGCTCTTCGAGGTTGAACTTGATGATCTTGTTGATTGCCATGGTTCGAATTGGTTCGAATTGACTTTAAAAGAGTGGGTCAAATTATCAATCCAAGCGAATATATTGCTATCAATAAGTAGTAAAAAGATAATGCAACAGAAACTGATAAAAGTATCAAGAGTGACAAAATAATGGTTTGCCGCCTAGGACTGGATTTAAGTTTGATAAATATAATAAAAAGACCACTAGCGCCAAGATTAATTGAGGAAGTAAAAGCAGTTGTTTGCAAAGATGCGAGAATTTCTGGCGTTGCTTCAAAACTTTGATTGATCTTATTAACAAGAGATTCGTTCAAAGCCACATTTGCTGTTTTTAAATTAATTAACAAATCGACATTAAAATAAAATCCAGCTTTAATAATTCCAAACACTGTTGTAGACACACCTAATAGTGTTGCAGAAAACCAAAACAAGATGTTCAGTACTTCGATTAAATTCTGTGGTTTTAATGAATTCTCAGTGTACTCACCCATACTTTTTCCCTCGGAATCCTACCCGTTTGCATCTCAGCCATTTGACAAAATAAATAAGATTCCTGCGATAACTAAAATTACAAATGGGATTAATCCAAATTTCGTGAAACCCCAAGCTGCTTCGGTTATGGCTGGTTGCCAATCCGCTGGAGCAGTTGAAGCAACACTAAATAATACAATTCCTGCACCTAGGAAGATCATGGCTAAAAGTGCCAATGCAACCCATACCCCACCGAGGTTCCCGATATTAATCGAGACCATGTTTTCTAAATTCTAACAAAAATATTTAATGTTTGAGAGTGGTGCGAAAGTAATCTAAAAAGATGTGCGGGGTGGGGGACTTGAACCCCCGATTGCCCTACGAATGGGACTTCAACCCACCCCAGTAGTGGACCTTCATAGTGGCATTTGGGGGGTGCTTACTCAACACCCCGCCCGTAGGGCACCCCCGAAAATCCATGAACTCACTTCTACTTCAACCATAGCGATCACCTTACAAGTTAGTAAGAACACTGCCACACTTGGAGCCCACCACAGGTCGAGGTCTAACCCCACACGAGTTTAACAACTTGTGCTCTTTCGGTATTTAATTATTTTGACTTGCTTTCTTCTCCCTTATCTAACCAGTTAAAGTATTTATCTGCAACCTCAATAACCTTGGCAGCTATTGCTGATGGATCTTTAAGATGGGTAGCTGCCCATAATGCTATGGTTTCTCTTGCCTCCCTGAGAGCTATCTGCCTCGCTATTCTCTCCTGCTTCTCTTTATACATTCTTTCAATTCTTTCATCTCTGCTCTTATCATTATTTGGAGGCATAACTGGAAGTATAGCTAATCAAGTATTAGTGGGTTGAGTGTAGGGTGAAAGTAAAAAGTTAAATAGATAGGATCGTGTTTGTTGAGAAAGATGGAGAAATCTTGATAAGAAAAGCTTGACAAGTTGAGATCATGAAATTCACAGATCACGCAAAAATCAGACTGGAAGAGTATGATATTTCTGAGGAAGACATTGCCAACTGCATAACATCCCCAGATCATCTGTATCTTGACATTCTAACAGGTAGAATTGTTGCAGTCAAAAGAATTGCTGAAAACAGATATCTTATCACAGTCTATGAAAGTAATGATGAAATCACCATTGTTACACTCTTCCCTACCAGCAAAATTAATAAGATTGAAAAGAGAATTAAAAGTGGAAGGTGGTTGGAGTTATGAATGTTAAGTATGACAGAAAAGCGGATATCCTGTATCTGAAGTTTTCAGATTCGAAACCAGTTGACTCTGACATGCTCAACGATGACGTTATTGTATCTTTCAATAAAGATGGCGAGATCGTGAGCATGGAGATCTGGAGAGCTAAGGAGTTAATTCTGCCAGTATTTCTTGAATATCTTAGAACGGTTAAAGAAGCTAAATTGTAAATCATACTCAAAATTCTCTTTGGAAAATTTACCGTGGAAACACCCTCTTGAATTTGTCGATGACTCGTGAATACCACTCATCCGCTTGTTTCACTTTCGCCAGATAGTCCATAGATCCAACTGTAAATGAAGCCCCTCCTTGGATGAAATCGACTACCGACTCTGGAACCCCATTCAGAATCAGAAATTATAATGCCATTTTCGAAGATACTTTGGAGATAAGCCCCCTCCTATGGAAATAATTTTTTGCACAATGCTCAGTAATATTGCCTTTCTTTAGTTCTCTGACAAATTTTGCTGGAAAGTATGCAAAATACGTCTTCTTCTCGCTTCTATCAAGAAATAGTGGATGCTTTGCTAGTTTACCATTAATCATCACTTTCTTTCTATCGAATTTGTTAAGCAATCCGATAGCTTCTCTTGATCTCAATCCTGAGAATACTATGAGTTTGTAAAAGATTATGTAATGTTCTTTGTCTATGGTATGATAAATTCGTTTTACTTCATCATCTGAAGGTATGTATCCATCAATCTGGCTCTTAACACATTTCAGCTCTTTTTTCAATATCTCTGTAAAATCTCTGGATATAATACCTCTATGCTTGCAGAAATTTATTAAATTCCTCAGAGCCAGAATTATGTTCTTTCGGCTGGTAGAACTCTCGACTATAGACAATACGTCATCGGCATCTTTGATTGTGTTTTTAGCGAACCTATCAAGATATCTGACGAGTTGATTTGCGTATTCGGTAGAAGTTCTATTTAGAAGCCATTTTGCAAAATCCTCTCTCAAATCTCTGTATTTTATTAAATCTCTCCTCTGAGCCTTAAGACCCTGTCCCGAAGGGGTCCGCGGG
>JALUWC010000565.1 GCA_027019885.1 Geoglobus sp. | reverse complement strand
GGATTCCATCAATGCACTGCCCGACACTCTTGTGTCCTTGGACATGCAGATCTTCCTGCCAAATCCCATTTTCGTGGCAAACGCCCGACCTATTTTATAGGCCAGATCAAGAGTGAGATCTTTCCCGAATATGCCCCTGATATCATACGCTCTGAAAATCGTTCTGGGAAGTGGCGAGGACTCAGAAGTCATGTGGAATACTAACCTGAAAACAGTTTTTAAATCTTTCACCGGTTTCACGTCTCCTTTCCAAAAATGTGTGATCTCAGGATGCTTAACACCACTCAAATCATCCTCCCCAGTTGAAACGGACTGTGTCTGATTCCAGTTGTGCCGATGAATATTGCGAAAATCTGAGAAAACAATAAATAAAACCGCAGACTTAAAAGAGAGGTGTGTCACTGAGCATAAGAACCAAGCTGATTGTGCTCCTCCTGATCTCCCTTATGCTTGCAGGATGTGGACAAAAATCCCAGAATCCGGTGCATTCAACTCCAACGCCTTCTTCAAAAATAACCGAGTTGCCAGTACCACCAAATCCGCCTTCAATCGAGCATCCGGCACAACTCATATTCAGATCTGATAGCGCTGGATTAGTAGAAGTGAATAAAGGTGGTGAAGAGCTCTATATCCTCCGAGGGCCTCACAGCGATGGTTTTAACGTAAAGCTATCAGAGAATGTAGTGTATATAAAAGGCAAGGGGCAGGGGAAGATAGTTTTTGTAGCCAAAAATGGAAGCTTGTTGTACTTCTCAAGGATGTGGGTTGCGGGATTGGATTCTCCAAGTTTTGCAATTCTGCCCGAAAATGATGATGTCATATTTATCAAGCCCGGTGATGTCGCAGAGATACCGCTCAGAGTTGTGCCGATAGGTAATTTCAGTCAGCAGGTGGAGCTCAATGCTGTTAGCACAACCAAAAATATCATTCCGTATCTGTCAGCTTCAGGAGTTCCTCCTTTCAACGCTACAATGAAAATTAAAGCCTCTGGGATGGTTGGTGATGGTGGCTATATCAAGATCACAGGCAGATCAGCCAACAAAACTGTGGAGAGTTACATACGAGTGAACAATCCTGTCAAACAGAAAGAAGGGGGACTGCTATCCTCAATCTTCAAGATCCTCTGGGCAGTTTTGCTGCCTGTGAGGATCACAATAGGCATCGCTCTCGGCACAATTTCAGGAGTAGCCATGAGTGCTGTCAGTGTTGCAATGCTATCAAACCCAGTTACCTTTCTCTCACCACACATGCTTGATGCGATAGCTCTCGGCCCCTCTTCAGGCGTCGCTGTCACGGAAAAATTTCTGAAAACATACCCATCAGTCTCCCCCTTTAGTGGTATGTCGCTGAGAGATGGCAACATGGTTGGAATTTCGACAGTAGCAGTTGGCAGTAAGTTCAAGGTTCTCCTGCCGTATGTGGAGATCAGACCTATTGTTGGAAAGAAAACTGAGATACCGATATATGTTGCGGGTTCTGGAACTGTGGAACTGAATATCAGTGCTCCATCTGCCATAGATGCGAAAGTTGTCCCGGAGAGGGGTGTTGCACCGTTCAAGGCAACAGTTTATCTGCTTGCAAAAAAAGAAGCCCAGAAAACAGGAATAATTTTCAAAAAAATCAGACCGTATACTGTGACGATAAACGCAACTTCAGACGGGTATTATGAAATCTACAGGCTGTATCTGAAACCCCTCAGGAAGGACTATGAAGTCAAACTCAGCTCTGACGTGGTATATCTTGAGCCAGGTACTTTTGCATCTGTAAAAGCAGTTGTTCTCAGGAATAACAACTTCTCTTCACAAGAACATGCTTTGAGAGTGGTGACCCCAGATGGTATAAAAGCCTTTGTCCGTCCAAAAACAGGCAGAACCCCATATGTCGCAAATGTAACATTTTACACCGAAAATGCAGACATGGGGAAGTATGTAGTCGATGTTGGCGGAACCAAGATGTACGTAATCGTTGGGAGGAGTGGGTATGCTCTTGTAGCACCAAAGGAGGTTCAAACTCTTCAGGGAAGCGCTTCAAATTTTGAAGTTGAGATCTACTCCCTTGGAGATCTGCCGTCTGAGCTGAAAGCAAACATTCCATTAAAACACACAATCACCAAGCTTGGAGATTATACCTATAAAATCAAGGTCAGCCCCGGAAGATATACACCTCCGGGAATTTACAGAGGCTCGATTCAGTGCGGCATCCATAAGGTTCCGATATCAATTCTGGTTGGTGGAACACCTGTTGTGGTGGAATACAATAACGTTGCAAGAGTCAGCAAGGGAGAAGCCGCGGATGTTACACTCAGCCTGAAATACGCTGGATACAGCGGGGATATTGCCCTTAACTTCACCGCGTCTGATGGGGTGGAGGTCATACCAGACAGAGTCACAGCACACGTTCCGGGGGAGATAAAAATACAGATCAAAAATGTGGGTGGTGTTTACGGGACAGTCTCTTTCTCTGGAGTCGCCATGTACAATGGGACACCATATAGTATCTCAGGAAGTATCAGTGTCATACCTTCAGGAGGGTCGTGACTGCGTTCTTGATAATGCTCAAAAATATACTCAGATTCCAAAAAACTCATCTGCATTCTTTTTTGCAACCCTCTCGTTTTTGCATGCATCAAAGAACTTCATCACAGCCAGCATGTCTGACTCACTAAATCCAGTGTCGCTGTTGGCAATCAACTTCTCATCTCCGAACTCCTCAACAATTTTAACAGCCTCCTCAACGCTCAGTTTTCCGGGCTGAACTGTAATGCCCGCCCAGTATCCCTTGTCCAGAACCGTCTTTACGGTTTTCAAGGAATTGTGATCTATTAAAGCAAGATCTTCTGGGAAGGACACGGTGTCAAGGATCTCGAGGGTTTTTTCCAGAATTAGTTCCTTGTTCTTCTTAGGAGTGTGGATTATAACCGGGATGTCAAGTTTTTTGGCGAGCAAAATCTGAGCTTTCAGGATCTCTTTCTCCTCATCGCTTCCTTTTTCAAGACCTATCTCGCCAATTGCAATGTAACCAGAATAGCCCTCGATAAACTCCAGAACCTTCTGCCAGTCAGGCGGTATGCATCTTGGATGAATGCCGATTGCCGAGTAAATCTTCATTCCTGCACTCTCTCCTCTCATCGGTTCAAATTCAGTAAGTTTTCTCGCCAAGTCTATCAGCGTTTCCGGAAATCTCGGCTCTATCGGATAGAAAGCACACGTGACTGCCTTTTCAATTCCATTTTTCGCCATAAATCTCAAATCTTCTACGCTTCTCCCTTCAGAATGGATGTGTGAGTCAACAACTGCCATGAATGAAAAATCGCACTGAGAAAATAAAAAGTTATTTCAAAATTGCCCCTTCCTCAGCTCCCCCAACAAGCTTAGAGTACTTCGCCAGATATCCACTGTGCTTTACCTCCTTTGGCTTCCACCTCTTCCTCCTTTCCGCAAGCTCTTCATTGCTCAGCTCTGCATTCAGCTTTCTTTCGGGAATGTTGATCTCTATCGTGTCGCCATCCTCTATCAGGGCAATGTTCCCTCCAGCTAAAGCTTCAGGGGAGATGTGGCCTATCGCAGGCCCCCTTGTTGCTCCGCTGAATCTGCCATCTGTAATCAGTGCAACTCTTTCGATCCCCATTCCCGCTATGGCTGCTGTTGGCAAAAGCATTTCCGGCATTCCCGCAGCCTTTGGTCCCATGTACCTTATCACGACAACTTGCCCCTCCTGAATCTCTCCCGCAAGAATCGCATCTAAAGCCTCTTTCTCCGAATCGAACACCCTTGCTTCTCCTTTAAAGACCCTCATGCTCTCATCAATCGCAGCAGCCTTTATCACAGCGCCCTTCTCTGCAATGTTGCCTTTCAGAATCGCTATTCCCCCCTCACTGCTGTGGGGGTCATCTGGCTCTCTTATTATATCCGCACCCCTCTCCACAGCAAGTTCTGCAATTTCGTGGATTCTTAAACCGCTCACAGTCATTACATTGTGGAAGTACTGTTTTGCTTTCTTAAAGACCATTGGCACTCCTCCGCTCTCGTCCAGATCCACCACCACATCCTTGCTTGCTGGATCCAGCTTCACCAAATGCGGAGTCTTTCTGCTTATCTCGTCGAAAACATCCAAACCAAGTTTGATTCCAGCCTCCCTTGCAATGGCAGGCAGGTGGAGAACGGTGTTTGTTGAGCCTCCAATCATCATATCCATTGTGATTGCATTCTCAAAGCTCTTTTCACCTATTATATCAAGGGGTTTTACATTCTGCTCCACAAGCTCAACGATCTTCTTCCCGGCTTCCTTTGCTATTCTGAGCTTCCTTGATGAACCGCAGGGCGATGTGGAGGTGTATGGGAGGCTTAGACCAAGAGTTTCGGTGAGAATCTGCATTGTGTTTGCAGTGTACAAACCCTGACAGCTCCCGCAGGATGGAGCGCAGAAATTCTCATAGAGCTTCAATCCATCATCGTCAAGCTGTCCTGCTTTGTACAATCCCGCAGCCTCAAAAGCATCCTTTATTGTAACCTTTTCCCCAAAAACTCTTTCAGCAATCATTGGCCCGCCAGTTACAGCTATCGCAGGGATGTTCAGCCTGAGCATAGCCATGAGCATTCCCGGCACTATCTTGTCACAGCTGCCGACAACAACAAGTCCATCGAACTGATGCGCCTCAACCATGACCTCTATGGAATCGGCTATGACCTCTCTCGAAGGCAGAGCATAGCTCATTCCAACATGTCCCATGGCTATGCCGTCGCAAACGCCTATCACCCCGAATTCGAATGGGATTCCTCCTGAGGCAATTATGCCCTGCTTGACATATTCGGTTATCCTGTTCAGGGTCATGTGTCCCGGAACAACAGTGTTGTAGGCGTTGGCAACTCCAATAAACGGTTTATCAAAATCATCATCCGTCAAACCTAAAGCCTTTAGAAGGGCTCTGTGTGCAACCCTGTCAATGCCTTTCTTAACTATATCGCTTCGCATGGCATAAGGTGAAATGGAGCATATTTTAATGTTTTCAGAGATTTACAAGTTTCAGTCCAAACTTCTCAAGCCACGTGTAATGCTTGAAGTCTCTCATGAGAAGGGGGACGCTTTTGGTTATTGACGTGGCTGTGATAAACGGGTCTCGATCGTGTATGACTTCCCCATTCCACTTGATCACACTCC
>JALUWC010000564.1 GCA_027019885.1 Geoglobus sp. | reverse complement strand
GGAATTCTGTCAGATAAGTCCGTCCACTTCATAATCGCCTTTCCTGCAGTTATCAGAACATCACTCTCTGCCTCACTTTTAACAGCTCCGCCAACAACAGTAACCCTTTTACCAGCCACTATGTCTCTCAGAACCTCTGAATCGAGAAGCTTGTCTTTCCCAAGTCTGTGCATCAATCTGGCTGATTCATCGTCCTTTTCAGGAGAAAAATTGAAATCAGCCAGTATTTCACTGTAAATCCCGAGCCATTCCTCAAGTCTCATACCGTTCTATGCCTATTCTGATTTTCCTGCCATCAATGTCCCACTCCCTTGTGTATCCAGACACATCTCCAAAAACGATCTCCTTCGATCTCGTCTCCTCCTTGATGTACCCAATCCATCCCTCAACCTCGCCTTCGCTGAGATCCATGAATGTCTTTATGAACTCATCAACTTCCAGATTCATCTCCTTCCTCATCTCCTGAACTCTTCTGACTATCTCTCTTGCAAAAGCTTCACGCCTGAGCTCATCATCAATGGCTGTATAGAGATACACAGTTCCTCTGCCGAATTCAGCAGCGCTGTAACCACTTCCTGCACGATACTCTATCTCAAGCACCTCATCGGTGTTGAGTTCTCTGCCACCAAATTCAATTTTTCCGCTTTTCACGATCTTTATGAGCTCATCCTGACTTAATGACTCAATGAATTCAGCAAAATCCCTTACATGGTCTTTCAAAAGGGGGCCTATCTTCCTGTAACTGGGTCTGGCAATTAATTTTTTCTGGAATTCCTCAACCCACTCAACCTCCTTGACATTGCACTGATTTTTAATTATCTCCTCCAAGCTTTCAACAGCCCTCCTCACATCCTGCCCTCCTTCGACAATCATCTTTCGCAGAGGCCATCTCAGCTTTATTCCTGCCTTCTGCCTTGCATTGTAACTTGCCTCGCTGATATCTCTGACAATCTCCATGTTTCTCTCAAGCTCCTCATCCAGCCACTTATCCTCGAACTCAGGGTATCTTTCAAAGAACACAGATTCTTCAGCTTTTCCAAATTTTCTGATGAAATTCTGGTATATGTATTCAGAGACAAACGGTGAAATTGGGGCTATGGCGAGAAGAGATTTCTTGATAACTCTGAACATCACAGCGTAAGCTGAAATCTTCGAAGGACTCTCCTTCTCCTCCCACACTCTCCTTCTGCTTAACTGAACGTACCATCTGCTGAAATCCTCAACCATGAAGTTTGAAAACTCTCTGACCACCTTATGGAGCTGGTAGCTTTCCATTGCCTCACTTGCAAGCTTCACAAATCTCTCAAGTCTTGAAAGTATCCACCTGTCCTCTGTTTTGAGCTCAACCTCATCAACCGAGATTTCTTCAAAATCATCGAGGCTCATGTAAGTATAGGCAAACCTCACAGCATTCCAGAATATGTTCAAAACTCTCAGATAATTCTCAGCCTCGTTCCAGCTGAATTTGAGGTCTTCCCAGAGAGCAGATGAAAGCACATAGAGCCTGAAAGCGTCAACTCCTATCCTTTCAACAACCTCCTCAGGCTCAACAACATTTCCGAGGCTTTTGCTCATCTTTCTGCCCTTCTCGTCAAGGGTGAAGCCATGCATGAGGACAGTTTTGTATGGGGCTCTGTTGAAGGCAACAACACTCGTGCCAAGCTGGGAATAGAACCACCCTCTCGTCTGATCGTGACCTTCTGTTATGAAGTCAGCTGGCCATAATTTTTCGAATCTCTCCTTTTCATAGGGGTAATTTAACGTGCCCCAGCTCGCAACACCGCTGTCAAACCAGACATCAAAAACATCCTCCACCCTCTTCATCTCTCCCCCGCATTTGCATCTGAATGTTACCCTGTCGATCCATGGTCTATGCAACTCAAGACCCCTTTTCCAGTCAATTTCATTGACATCCCCAACAACCCTCTCCTTTCCACACTTCTGGCATATCCATACTGGAATTGGAATTCCCCAGTATCTCTGTCTGCTTATGCACCAGTCCCTCGCATTGCTCACCCAGTCCCTGAATCTCGACATGCCGGCCCATTCCGGCACCCATGTAACCTTGCCTATCTCGCGAACCATCTCATCTTTAAGCTGGCTGACCTTCAAAAACCACTGTTCCGTGGCTCGATAAATGATCGGTGTCTTGCACCTCCAGCAGTGTCCGTATCTGTGGGTGATTCTTTCATCTGCAAGAAGGAGTCCCTTATCTCTCAGATCCTCGATTATCGCTTTATTTGCCTCTCTCACATCCATCCCGGCATACTTCCCCGCCTGCCCGGTGTAGATTCCCCTGTCATCAACGGGGTTGAATATCTCTAATCCATGGCTAATTCCAAGCTCGTAATCCTCAAGTCCATGGCCTGGAGCAACATGAACGCATCCGGTATTCTCCGCAGAAACAAAATCTGCCATGTACACTTTATGCCTTATCTCCTTCTGCAGTGGCACCTCATCAGATAAGGGATGCTCGTACTCAAGTCCAACAAGATCCTCTCCAAGTCTTGTTTCGATTATCTCCCAGAGCTCGTACTTTCCTTTCTCGAGAACGCTTTCAGCAAGCTCCTTGGCCATTATCAGGTACTCTATTCTACTCTCTTTCATTGCCTTGACTGTTGCATACTCCAGGGAAGGATGGACAGCAACAGCCATGTTTGCTGGAAGCGTCCATGGTGTTGTTGTCCAGATCACGATGTACGTGTTCTCCTGATCTTTGACAGGGAATTTAACATAAATGGACGGATCGGTCTCGTCCCAGTATTCAACCTCAGCATCAGCCAGTGCAGTCTCACACCTCGGACACCAGTTAACGACCATGAGCTTTCTCTCAAGCAGTCCCCTTTCATGGGCTTTTTTCACTGTCCACCATGCAGAGTTGATGTATTCAGCTTTCACAGTCATGTACGGATTCTCCCAGTCCATCCAGACTCCAAGTCTTTTGAACTGCTCTGTCATCGCATCTCTGTTTTCTATTGCATATTTCATGCATCTCTCAACAAATCTGTCTATACCAAATCTCTCTATCTCCTTCTTTTCCTTAATTCCAAGCTCCTGTTCCACCTTGACCTCTATTGGCAGTCCATGCATGTCCCATCCCGGCCTGTCTGTGACACGATAACCCTGCATTCTCCTGAATCTCAAAACTGTGTCCTTTATCACTTTGTTCCATGCTGTGCCGAGATGAATTCTTCCCGTTGTGTAGGGAGGGCCATCCACAAAGAAAAATGGCTTTTCGCCCCTTTCTTTCGCTTTTTTATAAATCTGATTGTCTTCCCAGAATTTTTCAACCCATTCTTCGACTTCTCTGAAGGAGTAAACGTTAGCAAATAAAGTCATGCTTCAATGGACTATTGTTTGTTTAAAATATTTTATGAAAGCTTCCTGAAAACCGACTTCCCTTCTGCTGGCTTTGAGAGAGGTACGGTTAAATACTTCCTGCCGGAAAGGGACATCATGGATGTTGAGGAGTTTGCAAAAAGCCTCGGCGCAGATGTTTTTGGTGTTGCGGATCTTGAGCTTTTAAGGGATTATCCGGTTTACCCTGAGAATTTGCTGGATAGGTTTACAAGGGGAATTGTTATAGGTGTGAGGCTGAGCGATGCTGTTTTTGATGGCCTCCCAGAAACAAGGCCGCTTTATGCGAAGCAGTATCAGGTCGCAAATGATATGCTTGACAGAATGGCATTTGAAATAGCGAGGAGAATTGAGAAAATGGGATACAATGCGATACCAATCCCTGCCTCAAAGACGCTCAAAGATCTTCACTGGGGTAGCTTTATATCTCACAAAGCAATAGCAAGAGCCGCTGGAGTTGGATGGATAGGCAAGAACCTTCTCTTGATAACAGAGGAATTTGGTCCAAGAATAAGGATGGCAACAATTCTTACTAACATACCCCTCGATCCAGGACAGCCGATAAAGAGAAGATGTAGTAAGTGTAGAGAGTGCATTGAAAGTTGCATTGTCAATGCTCTCAGAGAGGTTGATTTTGAAGGCTATCCCAAAAGAGAAGATGCACTTGACGTTGACAGATGTGCAGAAAAGCTGAAGGAGTATGCATCTGACCCGGACATCGGCTTTATGGTTTGTGGGATATGCGTGAAGATCTGTCCGTGGGGAAGAACAAAAAGCTACATGAACGACTGAAATCTAAAATTGGAAGGTGAATCGCTCAAGTAATTTCTTAAAAATCCAGAGATGAGGTTTAAGGGTTTGGATCTCCTTTATGGTGGAGTTTTGAAAGTTGAAAGGTAAAATTCTGCAGATATAACTTATCTGGAATAAGGGAAGAACTATTTCGCACATTTATGTAAATATGTTAATATAAAACCAAAATAAAAATAAAATTTATCAGCCCTGTTCCTGACGGCATGTCCTATTCCTTTGCCAGATAATCGTAGAGAAAAGCCGCGAAAACTGCTCCAACTATCGGGCCTATGACGTAAATCGGGTAGAAGTTCCAGAGATTTATACCACCGAGCAGCATGTCCCCAAGATACGGGCCAAAGGTTCTGGCTGGATTAAGCGATGAGCCGGAGATGTTGCCGATGGTTATGATGATTCCTCCCACAGTCAGACCGATTGTCAGACCAGCAAACTGCTGAGGGGCTCTGGAATCAACGGCTATACCCATTATGACAAACATCAGCAAGAATGTTCCGATTGTTTCTGCAAGCATCGCCTGACCATAGCTTATTCCCGGAAACGGTGCTGTTGCGCCAAGTCCACCGATTGTCACCGCACCCATTCCTGCAGCCGCTGCAAAAGCAAAGCTTCCCAGGGTTGCTCCCACAAGCTGTGCCAGGATGTACGGCAGCACTTCATTGGTTGGAAACCGCTTTGTTGCCCAGAGAGCAATTGTCACTGCGGGATTGATGTGGCATCCTGAAACTCTCCCGACAGCATAAATCGCTGCTGTTATGGCAAATGCAAATGCGAGGCCAATTGCAAGCCAGTCCCCAAGCCCTCCGAGAGCTCCTATGCCTATGTTGAAGTCATTGGGTTTTGCCGCTCCGTTTGCAATCATCAGTGTTATTGCTGCAGCTCCTGGGCCAAAGAATACAAGAATAAATGTCCCCACAAGCTCTGCCAGACTTCTCCGCAAGAGGTCAGCCATCTTTAACCCTCCATGGCTTCATGGCAGACAACGCATACAATTCTGGG
>JALUWC010000563.1 GCA_027019885.1 Geoglobus sp. | reverse complement strand
AGGTAACAAGGCAGAGAGTCCACCAGATCATCAAAAAGTTCAGGGAAACAGGCATAATCCCATTCCTTCGAAAACCGGGAAGAAAACCAAAAGAGATAGACGAAGAGACGGAGAGAATAATTCTGGAAGCTTACAAACAGTACAATCTTGGACCAGTTCACTTAGAAAAGAAAATAGAAGAGAGCCATGGCATTCACATCCCCCACAACACAATCTACAAAGTCCTGCTCAAACACGATCCGGTGGAGGAGAACACGAAGAAGAGGAGGAAGCAGAGGAAGTGGGTTCGTTATGAGAGAGAACACTCCATGGAGATGTGGCAGGGAGACTGGAAACTCGTTAACTTGAATGGAGAAGTGAAGTGGATGATTGCTTTCATGGATGACGCAAGCAGAGTTGTAACTTGCTTTGGAGTCTTCGATGAAGCAACGACTGAGAAGCATCAAAGTTCTGAGAAGAGGATTCGCTGAATATGGCATTCCAGATGAGATTCTCACTGATCACGGAACTCAGTTTGTTGCTGCAAGAAACAGAGATGAAGCCAAGCACAGATTCAAACAGTTTCTTGCCGAACATGGAATAAAGCATATTGTTGCGAGGGTAAAGCATCCTCAAACCAATGGAAAGATTGAAAGGTTCTTTGGCGAGGTTGAGAGAATAGCTGATAAGTTTGGTTCGGTTGAGGCTGTTGTGAGATGGCATAACGAGGTTAAGCCTCATAAAAGCTTGAGCTGGGATGAACCGATTAATGTTTTCTGGTATAAGCTCCCTCCAGAGAGAATTATTTGGTTTGTGAGGAGGTGGTGGGATTGAATAAAAAGTGTAAAATTAATTTGGGATACCACAGCTGGAGAAGATTGGTCAAAATTTAAAAAATCGGATAACTAATCTAAATGCCTTATCCTGTATCTCGATAGCTCAACCACTACTATGGAATTACAGATTTCATCTTCTTCAACAGAGCTGAAGAATTCTTTTAGCTTCTCGTTTATTTGCTTGGCAGTGAATGTGTAAGGTAATCTTAAAATTATTGCTCCGGGATGTTCAGGATACCTGAGGACTTCACCAAAATCAGTATCTCTTGTTACAATTATTAAACCATTTTTTAGAGCATATTCAATTATCTCTTTATCCTTTACATAACCCAGACCGACATCTCTTACATCATCGACATCATAACCAAAACTTCTGATTACTTCTGCGCTTGAACGGGGCATGTCTGCATCCAGCAGAAACTTAAGTTTTTGCATATTCTCTAATTTCCTCCTTAGCTATGGTTTTCGCAGCATATTCAATGGCTGCGAGAACATCATCTTTTGAAATTCCGTACTCTTCTGCCACTTCATCGATGCTCATCCCTCCTGCCAGAGAACCGAGTATGACATCCACCGGTACCCTCGTTCCTTTGATAACTGGCTTTCCATGTCTGATTTCTGGGTCTATGACTATTCTATTTTCATACATCCCCTTCACCACTCTAAGCTTAACTTTGATGATATATATACCCTCGTTCCTTTGATAACTGGCTTTCCATGTCTGATTTCTGGGTCTATGACTATTCTATTTTCATACATCCCCTTCACCACTCTAAGCTTAACTTTGATGATATATAAATTTGTGTCACTGTATAATTAAGACAGGAAATGGGCTTTCCCCAAAATATAGAAACATAGTAACTTAAAAATTAATTTTTGCTTCTCAAACATTTTACATGAATGCCGGAATTGGCAAAATCTTACTGCCCCCATTACCCATTGTAGTGTTTATCGTTTTTGTCGAAATCTCTGTATTGTCCATATCCCCAACAAAGGACTCTATGGATTCCATTGCATCAAGCATATCTTTCAGGAAAAGCCTGTAGTCTCTTTTCATACAGCTACAACCTCTTTCAGTATTTGCTCTCTCAGCTCAGGTCTCAATGCCCTCTCCGAGACGACATCTACCTTGATGCCGAGCTTTTCTTCAAGAAATTCTGCAAGTCCGACTAAGTCAAATATCGTTGCTCCTTCCATAAACCTGACGAGGACATCAACGTCGCTCTCAGGCTTTTCCTCGCCACGCACGTATGAGCCGAATACACCAATTATTTCAGCCTTGAATTCTCTTTTAATTTCATCCTTGTGATTTTTCAGGATTTCTTTTATTTGCTCAAGTTTTTTTGTCATATCACTCCCTCCAAATTTAAAGTATCACCACTTTGCGAATCCCTAATCAATATTCGGAACCAGCTTAAATTTTCTTTCACCAAGAGGGATAAGTTTGAACTTTGGCGGGTCACCTTTAGGCCATGGTGCATAACTTCTATCAAGCATCCATTTTCCAATCTTAGAGCTTCCCAATCCTGCTCAATTCTCCATCTCTCTTCCTCCTCATAGTCTTCGATTTCCTCAATGTCAGTCGGTCTTACCTCTTTTTCAATACCATCCCTCAAGTACTCTTCGAGCCCTCTTTTTCTCCTCTCCAAGGAGCGTTTCAGTGCATAAACGCTTGATGCCATTCTTCTTTGCAGTATAATTAAAGCAAAAGCAACATTTCTTTTTTTCTCACTCCTCAACGACTTGTTATACTGATTTATGACGTATTTTGCAAAGTTCATGCCAAAGTCCAGAAAGATTCCTCTGCCGTTTTCTTCAACGTGAATTTTGTTGCCGCCTATGGTTGTTGCCCCATCGTAAACAGTGATTTTCATTCCTCTGCCTCCTCGAGCAAACAGATCCTTAATTTTGCTCTCTATTTATGTGGTGGATAACCTCTCAAACGTTCTAAAGTTATATGCAGATTGGTTCTTTTGAGAAATTCGTCTGGGTAAAAAATTAAGTTCCCAGCTGTGTGAGTTTCTTTCCCACCTCTTCCCGAATCTTTTAAAGGATATCTGAGGCTTGATGGAGTTATCGAAGCACAAACCGAAGAGTTCACACATGACAACCCTTCAGACCTCTTCAACAACCTTCGAAACCCCATCGACTTTTTCCACTCGATAGACTGTGTCAGCCACCTCTTCGAGCTCTCTGTGATGGGTTACAATTACCATCTGTGGTACTGCTGCACCTTCCCTGAAGAAACTTTTCATAATCTCTACCAGCTCTCGTCTTCTTTCCTCGTCAAGGTGTGTAGTAGGTTCATCCATTATTATCGTGGAGATCTTACCCGCTAGGGCCTTCGCTATAGCTAAGCGCAAAGCTATAGCAACAGCAACCTTTTCACCACCGCTTATAGATTTGATTGAAATATCCCCACCCTCTTTCATAATAGAGATGTCAAAATCTTCATTGACAAAGATATCTGTTATGTCAAGGTTGAATCGTTCAACATAGTTTCTTGCAAATTCAGATATTATGGGGGCAATTTTCTGCCTTAGCAACTTTTGAACTCCATCTCTTGAGAAGGCTTTTCTAATTCTTTCAAGATCTGCAACAAATTTTATGACTTTCTCGAGCTCTTCTAACCTTTCTCTTAGATTTCTGATTTTTTCTTCAATTAACTTTAGCTCATCCTCTTTCTCTTTCTTCTGATTAATCTTTTCACTCACCTTGGTTCTAATTCCCGTTACAATTTTACTTGCCTCGTTAAACCTCTTTTCAACTTCTCTGTACAGCTCATCGCTGTATTGAAGCTGCTCAATCTCCTTTAAAATATTCTCTTTCTTGGATAGCAGTTCTTTTAATTCCTTTTCTGCTCTTTCTAGATCTTCCTTTATTTTCTCAAGTGTGTCAGCTTTAGACTTGTAGACTTCATACCTCTTCTCATGCGCCCTAAGCACATCCAAATCTGCATGGGGATCTTCCGGCACATATCCGAGCTCTTTTGTCAATTCTTCGAGAATACTATTCAAATCTTTAATTGTCTCTTCGATCTTCAGGAGATCAGATCTTATTTCTTCCTCTTTCCGTTCCCTTTCCAAATCTTTCTTCTGATTAATCTTTTCACTCACCTTGGTTCTAATTCCCGTTACAATTTTACTTGCCTCGTTAAACCTCTTTTCAACTTCTCTGTACAGCTCATCGCTGTATTGAAGCTGCTCAATCTCCTTTAAAATATTCTCTTTCTTGGATAGCAGTTCTTTTAATTCCTTTTCTGCTCTTTCTAGATCTTCCTTTATTTTCTCAAGTGTGTCAGCTTTAGACTTGTAGACTTCATACCTCTTCTCATGCGCCCTAAGCACATCCAAATCTGCATGGGGATCTTCCGGCACATATCCGAGCTCTTTTGTCAATTCTTCGAGAATACTATTCAAATCTTTAATTGTCTCTTCGATCTTCAGGAGATCAGATCTTATTTCTTCCTCTTTCCGTTCCCTTTCCAAAGCCTTCTGGGCTGTGATATATCTCTCATAGTCTTTTTTAAGTTCTTCAAGCCTCCTTTGAAGCTTGTCCACACTATCTCTCAGTTCCTCGAACCTGTCTATCACAGGCTGAAGGGATTCTAATTCACTCTGAAATTCCTCAATTTCTTTTGTTTTACTCTGTAAACTCCATTTGAGCTCATCGATTCTCTCAATATTAATCTCCGATACTCTAACAATTTTTTCCTCAATCTGCTTTTTCTTCGAGTTTAACTCTTTTATCTCTTCTTTGATTTGCTGAAGCTTTTCGATAAGCTCGTTTCTCTCATCCTCGAAATCTCTCTTGACTTTCTCCCTGTGTTCGAGTGTAAGCTCACTCTTGCAGAGAGGGCAGACATCGGATTCACCTAATAGGCTTAAATATTCCTCTATCTCTTTAATTCTTCCTCTAATCTTCCCTTTTTCTCCATCAAGTTCGGATTTTCTCCTTTCGATTTCTGCCTTTTCTTCATTTAGCTGGTTCAACAGCGTTTCTTTTGCCTCAACAGTAGCATCTGGCAAAAGCTCCAGAGCTTTGTTTACGAGTTTGTCAAGATCTGATTTTGCCACTTCTATTTCTCGAGACAAAGATGTTACAATTGCCTCAATTTTGGATTTCCTTTCCATTACTTGTTGCAATTCATCGATTGCTTTTTTCATCTCCTTTATCCTTTTCTCACCTTTCGTGTAGTCTTTGTACGTTAGTCTTGTTTCAACCATTTCCCACGTGTATGCCAACACCCTGTTGAGCTCCTCTGTAAGCCGAGATTTTTCAGCTTCACACTTCTCCTTTTCACCGAGGGTGTCGACGTACTTTTTCAGAAGAGGAATCTTTCTTATTTCTGGCCCAAGTAATTCCATTTCCTTTTTTGCC
>JALUWC010000562.1 GCA_027019885.1 Geoglobus sp. | reverse complement strand
TTTCAGGGTGAGCACATTTATTTCGTCAATAACAGGCTTAAAATCCCTCTCATTCTTAGTTATCAGAAATTTCGAAATATTATGGCGGAATAAAACTGGATGATTCCTTATTACCTCCCTACTGTTTTCGGCCGGGTTGGGTAAAATGACGTCCACAAGGTTCAGCAGGTCATCATTAAATTTGATTTCGGGATGCATCTTTTTGAGCTCTTTTATCAGCTCTGAATCAGAATATTGAGAGAGCTCGATTTCCAGGAGGTCCGGTCTCCTTTTAACCATGTCAATTGTACAGCAAATTCTCAATATACTTTTATCCTGGACTAAACTTGAACAAAAAATTTAAGTATAATGAAGTCAGTCAATTATTGTGGCTATAAATATAAAGAGTGATATTAAATATCATAAGAAAATTGTCGCGGGTGTTCTTGCATGCCAGATTTCCTTGAGTCGTATGTAAGAGAGCTAAACGAAAAATCTGAAAGAATGAGGAATGACTACAGCACAAAATCATCAAAGGTAGCTTTAGAGCTTGAAAAAGCCTTCGAGAGTTTCTGGATAAATACAGAGCTACCCACCACCTCTCCATCTGAATTCTCAGTTCTCGCCGTGGACAGCAGCTCCCAACACATAGTGACCAGCAATGGGGGGATCTTCTACGTCGTGAGAGCGCTCGCTCTATCAAAAAGCAGAAGGTATCGGGAAGTAGTTACCGACTTCGACTTTACCTCAGATTCAACGCATGATGCTGCACATGCTATTCACAGGAAAATGGAGTGGCTGGAACACAAAGTGGCGCTTCAAGCAGTAAAGGATGGTTTCGAAGGTTTCCTACTCTTCGACGGCTCTATCTATGGAAGGCTTGCACACATTCCTATTGAGACTGGATACGTTAACGACAGGGCATTCATGCTGAAGTATTTCGAAACAATAATTGAAGTGTTGGAGACTTGCAAGAAAAATAACATACCAATCATTGGGATAAGCAAAGAGAGCAGGACTGCATTCTTTAGAGAATTTCTGATAAAGACGATTGCCAGCGAAGTGAGGGATAAAATAGGGCTGAGCGCAGAAAAGTTCGAAAAACTCCTCTCGTTGGCTTTAGACAACAGAAGAATGGCAATAAAAGAACTCGAAAAGATAGAAAAGGAGATGGATATCGGCATCCTGAGAGACTTAATAGAAGAGCTGTTTGCAAGAAGACCGGACTTTCAGTTAATACTGAGCTACGCGGAGACGTCAGGCTATACAACACCGCTTGTGCTCGGAGCCTCAATAAGGTGGAGACGCTCATATGAGAGAATTGTAAGGGATCCGGAGGGTTTCGTCAAGTCAAACTTTCCCGTTTCATCAAGGGACAGGAACTTCGTTGACTGGGCGTTAGGCATTGTGGAGAACATCCCGGATCTCCCAGCTATCGTATCCTTCCATCTCCTTCCAGCGATAAACGATACGCCGATGAGGATTGACATTCCGGCATGGGTTTTTGGGATTGAAGAAAAGCTGTCAGAAGTTGGGTGGCCCGAGGCAGTAAGTGTCGGTATAGACGGAATTTTAAAGCTGATTTCAGCCGGTTACTGCGGCTTGGAGAACTACAACGTCTGGCTTAAAGCTGTTGATGATGATGTTAAGTTGAGTGGAGAAGTTTTTGAGAATCTGTACCTGCCAAAATTCGAAGAAATCGTTGGCAGGTTTGCAACTCCGAGGGGGTATAGGCGTGTCAGGTTCCCTTGAAAAGATTGGTATTGTTTTTGGAGATGCATCTCCAACTGAATTTTACTTCGTAACAGACGAGAATAAGCATCCACCTAGGTGGGAGTACGTTCTGGTGAAGTCCAGAGAAAATATCGACGGAGAAGAGGTTGAAGTTGACGTTATCGCTCAAATTGATGCAATCTACTCATCAAGCATGGCTTTGAGCGGGAAACCTAGCCTAGAGACTGTGGAGAAAATAAAAGATGCCGGGCTTATAGACAAAAGGCTGTTCGCCAAAGCTAGAGTGCTGGGCTTTCTCTACGAAGGAAATGTCTTGCATCCAAGGAGAGCGATATATCCTGGGAATGACGTGTTCAGAGCTCCGGAAAGCGTCTTAGAGGACTTTTACTCACATCGTAGAGGGGAGGGTTTATTTGTAGGTCACCTGATAACGAGGCAGGACGTCCCGGTCAGCATAAGCGTCAGGGGGTTCAGGAGACATCTGGCCATTCTTGCTCAGACAGGAGCTGGAAAGAGCTACGCCGCTGGCGTTCTGCTTGAGGAGTTGCTTAAAAAAGGAGCTACTGTAGTAGTCCTCGATCCTCATGCAGACTACGTTTTCCTTTCACGCAGAAGAGATGGAACTAAGTTCTCAGACAGGATCAGCGTTTTCAGAACGCCTGAAAGCACTGGGAGGTACGATGAGAGCCAGATAGATAAGATTAGCTCGTATGAAGTGAAGTTCTCGGACCTAAGCATCGATGAGATTGCGACAGTTTGTGGGATAAGTGAAAGGTGGACAAACATACTCAGAGCCATACAAGAAGCCATCGAGGAACTCGGAAAAAGCTATAGCTTGAACGACCTGATAAAGAAGTTCGAAGAAAGAGGAGATCCAGATTCCTTAAGAGCGCTGAACTACGTAAAAAGGCTATCCAAGATAAGGGTGTTCAGTTCAGCCACAACGGATATTGAAAAACTGCTCATGCCAAAGCACATTTCTGTAGTCGATCTTTCAGGCTTAGATGATAGGGTTTCAGACTACATGGCCTTCAGAATCCTGAGCGGGATATATGAAAAAGCCGAAACTCAGCAATATAAGTATCCCGTTTTTGTCTTTATTGAGGAGGCGCACAGGTTCATTTCCAACAAGGAGAACACGCTATCCAAGGGAATTATAAAGAGGATCGCTGCCGAAGGAAGGAAATTCGGAGTTTTTCTCGTTTTAATTACCCAGAGACCGTACAAGATCGATCCAGATGCTTTGAGTCAGTGCAACAGCCAGATAATCATGCGTATGACGAATCCCGAGGATCAGAGAGCTGTGAAGAACAGCTCGGAAAGGATGAGCGAGAGTTTGCTGAACGACTTGCCTGGCCTGAACGTTGGTGAAGCTGTCATCGTTGGTGAGGTAACGAGGGCCCCCGTCATGGTCAAGATAAGGCAGAGGGAGACCGAAGAAGGTGGAGCTGACATAGACGTCGTTGAAAAGCTCAGAGAAGCTGTGAAAGAGGCTGAAGAGGAGGAAGTGTTGAGGGATGAGGTGTTGAGAAAAGAAGTTGAGAAGATAAGAGGTATTGTGGAGGGTTTTGAATGAGAATTGCCCACATATCAGACACACATTTAGGATACAGACAGTACAACCTCGATGAGAGGGAAAACGACTTTTACGAAGCTTTTAGCGAAGCTATAAACAAGGCAATCGAGGAAAGGGCAGACGCGTTGATTCACTCCGGAGACCTTTTCGACTCGCCAACGCCACCAATCAAAGCTCTGTACGTGTTCAAGAACGCGTTGAGGAAGATCGAAGGGAAGATAAGAGTATTCACAGTGCTTGGCGACCACGATACTCCGAAAAGGAGAGGAATGCCACCTCACAAGCTCTTTGACATCAAGGTTTTGGGAGTTGGAAGGCTTGAGTGGGATGAAGTTGATGGAGTTCTGATTGCTGGCATTTCAAATCTTAAAGGCAGGGGCGTAGAGTTGCTTAAGGAGGAACTCAATAAGTTTGATGCTGTTGCAGAGAAATACAAAAAGTCTGTACTCGTTGCACATCAGGCAATCGAGAAGTACCTGCCCTTCGAGGGGGCCTACGAGCTGAAAGAGGATGATTTGCCGAGGAACGCCACATATTACGCTTTTGGACACCTGCATTCGAGGCTTACTGCAAGATTTGGCAATGGTTACCTCGCCTACGCTGGATCAACCGAGATAATCAGGAGGGATGAGATAAGCTCTTGGAGCAAGAAGGGCAAGGGATTCTACTTGGTGGACTTGGATGGAGGTGAGGCTGAGATTCACGAGGTCAACTTGGACATTAGACCACAAGCAGAGGTGGAAGTTGAAGAGGAAAATCTCGAAGAGATTCTGAATTACGTAAATTATCTGAAGTCGCCAATTCTTCACGTCACCATCAAAGGCAAGGGCATGAACAGGCAGTATGTTATCGAGAAACTCAACGAACTGCTTCAAGGCAATGTTCTAAACTTTAAGCCATCCTTCAGAGATCTGAGCCAGCCTCAGCCAGCAGAACTACCAAAGGGACCGATAGATTTCAAATCAATCATGCGCGAGTATCTTGGCAGCGACGAACTCACAGAGCTTGCAGTCAGTCTTTACGAGTTTCTGTCCGAGGACGACGTTGAAGGAGCTAAAAAAGTGGCTGAGGAATTTCTCGAAGAGGTGAGGGAGGGTGATAGTCAGAAGGGTTAAGCTCACAGACTTTATTTCGCACGTCGACACCGAGGTTGAATTTCCACTGGGTGTAACAGTGCTCGTCGGCCCGAATGGGGCAGGGAAGACGTCTATAGTGGATGCGATTGTGTTTTCTTTGTTCAGGGAGAAGGTCAGAGGAGATAAGTTCGAGGACCTCATCCGCAGAGGAGCAAACTCTGCTGAAATTGAGCTGACGTTTGAGGTGGATGGAAAGGAGTACACCGTTTACTGGGTTAGGAAGAAGAGAGGCTTGGAAGCTTCGCTCCACAGAAGCGATATCGGGCCAATAGCGACGACTCCAAACGAAGTTCTGCAGGAGATAGCGAGAATTCTCAGAATGGACGAAGACACAGCAATGAACTCGATATTCGTGAGACAGGGTGAGATAGCGAGACTGATAGATGCTGATCCAAGGGTGAAGAAGAACCTGATAGGCAAGTTAATCGGGCTGGACAGGCTGGAGAAAGCCTGGCTGAACATGGCCGAAGTTACAAAGCACTTCGAGGAGAAGGTGGAGAATTACATGGTGGTTAAGCGGGAGCTGGAGCTCGCACGTGAGGACGGCGAGAAGGTTGCTGAGAAGATACGAGAACTCAACGAAGAAATCGAGAAGTTGAAAAGAGAGTTGAAAAAAGCTGAAGATGGTCTGAAAAAAGCTGAAAACGAGTTCAACGAATGGAAAGGAAAGAAAGAGAGGTTTCATGATCTGAATGAAAAGCTTACTGGCGTAGAAAAGGAAATCGAAGCGAAGAAAAAGGATGCTGAGAGACTCAATCAGGAATTGGATGATGCAAAGAGGGCAAAAAAG
>JALUWC010000561.1 GCA_027019885.1 Geoglobus sp. | reverse complement strand
GAGAAGGTATTAGGTGAATTGATTGAAAAGAAATACGGAAAGCTTTAGACTTATCCTCGATACGAACGTTTTATTTTCCGCAATAAGGTATAGAGGTAAGCCGTTTGAACTGCTTGAAGAAGCTGAGAAGAATGGTGTTGAGATAATAATACCTGAATACATCTACGAGGAGCTTAAAGAAGTTTTTGAGAGGAATGAGATAGATTTCACACTGGTGAGAGGTTTTCTTGCAACATACACAAATGTCACAATTGTCGAAAGAGAATTCAGCGAAGAATTGATTGAACTTGCGAATAAAGTGGTTAATGACAGGAAAGATCGCCCGATTTTTATCTACTCATTAATACTGCGTAAAGAGGGTCAATTGACATACTTGGTTACTGGAGATAAAGCTTTGAAAGATGCACTGAATGAGATCGATGAAAATTCGGCTATTACAGTTGATGAGGCTTTAAAATTGATTAAAGAGAAATGAGGTATAGGGAAAATATGGTTTCATTGGAGTTTGACCCTGAGGTCAATGCAATGTTCATAAGGTTCAGGAAGGGAAAGGTAGCGGAGACTGAGCCTTTAGCTGATAATGTCATTGTTGATCTGGATGAGAATGGAGAGGTTTTGGGAATAGAGATCCTTTTGCCAAAGCTTGCAGAGGAGCAAAGGGAGTTTGTGGCAAGGTTGATGAAGGCTAAGGTTTGATTAGCGTTTAGATATTAAAGTAGATGGATCTTCAAGAACTAAATACTAACTCATTTTTATGTAGACTCCTAAGGATAAAATCCGATAGATTTTTAGATGACTTGCGTACAATTATTGACTGGAAATGATTAACCGGGAAGTGCTTAGACAGGCGGAGAGTGTTCCAGTCAATATAATGTTAAAAAATTCGGTGAGGTTTACATGGGTTCTCATTTTGACTTTTGTTATGGCTTTAGCTGGTTCTACAATCCTGTTTCTGCCGTTCATAATTTTATCCAAGTTCGTAGGTTATTTGACATTGTTTCTGTTCGTAATGCTAATAACGGTTGTAGATGCTGTCGGGAGCATCGTGGATGGATTTAATTCTAAACTAAAATCTGGAAATATCATCAAAAGAAGTTTTGCTGACATTCTGAGAGACATGGCTGATAACTGGGAGATTTTCAAACTTGCTATTTTTGCGTTTTACATTAAAATATGTGTGCTGATTGTAATAGGGGCTCTGACAGTTAGTTATGTTAATGTTCTTGGCTATGTCTTTTTATTCGCTCTGCTGTTAGTGGATGATTTACTGGAGAGAGTTTATAACGTAAGTCTCGGTTCAGCAGTCTTCAGGTGGCTTGTGAGGCGTTATGAAAGCGAGAAGTATGGGGAAATTCAGGACTTTAATCCTCTGAAGACAATTTTTGGAGAACTTGATGGAATTGCAGTATAATTAAGTGAGTTTTACAATACACCCTTCGAGAATACCTTAGCGTGAGAAATATTAGTAAGAGATAAGCCACGCTAATCGACCCTGTAATCGAAAACGTAGGGGTGGATAGTGTCAAATCTCCTAACTGAGTCAGTCCGGGATCGAACCTTGAGAAAAATGACAATGTAAAGAACAGGACGGCAAAAGGCAAAAAGATTTCGTGGAAGACTTTCAAAACCATGAGTACGAGGAGTTTGGTGAGATATTTTGGCTGAAATCCGTCGTGGGCCATTATTATTCCTCCTTTAGCAATTCTCCAATAAACTCCTCCGGATCCTTAGGTGGCGCCTTAGAATGATACTTCTCAAATTCCTTCTCAATCCCCATCGTCGGCATCCTCCTTTTTATGAGTAACTAACCTTCAGCAAATCCTTCCTAAGCTCTTCTAACTCTTCCAACACCTGCTCAAACTCTTTTAATTTTGGTTGTAGTTTTTCATAGCCAATAATTCCCTTAAACAATTTCTCTCCAAGCTCTCTTGAATTTTTGAATTTTGGAAAGTCTATAGAAAATTGCTTATAATCAAAGAAGGACTCTAAAATAATCTGTGCAGACTCCAAAATTAGTTTCTCCATTTTTGACAGGAGTCCTGGATTGAATTCGTTAATTATTTTGATCTCTTCATCTGTTAACTCATCGATTTTTTTAAGAATAACACTAAAGCGGTTCAGAGGAGAACCATAATTGTGGGCAAACTGGAAGACTCGGATTTTACAATAAATCGTTTCATGAGATTTTAACAACTTGATGCCCTCTTCAGTGTTCGTTATTTCTTTTTTTCCTCCTTTTTCTGAGTAATAGTAAATTTCCAAATCAAATCTTAATTTTGACTGTTTTGTGTCGTAATGGGCTTTTATCATCTCCATTGGTATTATTTCGAGGTATTCTGCTTGGGAATCTAAGTCTCTTAGATATATTATATCCAAAAAACTGCGTAGGTATTTTTCTATCGTTTTAAGTTTTTCTCCGACTTCTCTGAATTTTTCTTTCCGTTTTAGTCTTTCCTCTAACTTCTTTTGCCTGTATAATGAATAAACTGCAACAGCAGTTCCGATCCCACCTATTGCATATCCGATAACATCCACTACCAACTGTTATTCCTCCTTTAACAATTCATCAATAAACTCCTTCGGATCCTTCGGAGGAGCCTGAGAGTGATATTTCTCAAACTCTTTTTCCATCTCTTCTATAAGCTCCACAATCTTTTTTCCAAAAGGTGTTAGCTCATAGTATTTCGTTCCAGTAGGAGTATCACGGATGATCACAATCTGGATTAAGCCAAGGTCAAGAAGTTCTTTAAGGCCATTCTGGAGGTCTCTTGGGTAAAGGAGTGGTGAGAGCTCGCTCCATTTTTTACGCCCTTCTTTGAGGGCAAATAACAGAGTGAAGTTGGATTTTTTACTTAGCAGTTTCAATAATTTCAATTTGTTTTCCATTAAGCAAATTATCGTATTTGCTCTTTATTTTTTGATATTATCAATTCTGATAAGTTACTAATCATTAACGATAAGTTTAAATAGGGTTAGTTATCAAAAATGATAAGTAAATTATCGGGTGATGTGTATGAAGTTGCAGGCAGAGGTTCCGGATGAGTGGGAACCTAAAGTTAGGAAAGCCATGGAGATCCTTGGAGTGGGTAAAAATCAGAGCAGATACATCTGGCTCCTTGTCTGGCAGAACCTCAGAGAGCTTGGACTCCTCGGCGTGAAGAACGGAGAGGATGAGACTGTTCTGGAGGAGGGTTAAAAACAATGGAAAAGAGACAGATTCTACTTTCGTTTCCAGAGTTCTCGGAGATCTTCTCTGATGTGCCTGATTTCGGTATGAAATTCTTTACTGAGATCGTCTTTTACTCTCCTCACTTCAACAGAGATCGATTTTACATCATCTTTGATCGATTTTACATCATCTTTAAGGCTCTCGATGTCATCCTCGAGATGATCTATTGTTGTTTCGACTTTGTTGAGTCTTCTGTCCAAAGATGCCCAGACATACACAACGAAAAGAAGAACACCCCAAGAACCATGCTTTTCTATAAGACTCCAACTATCCAAGGGAATAAGCATTTCTGGAGGATCTTTGAGTATTACTGCAAGAGCGAGGGATGCAAGAGTCATAAAGAAAGTGAAATCCATAGCCCTATATACCGAGGGCATAAGGGATTCTACACGTTTTTTGAGATCTGCGTTCTTGGTAGATCTCAATACTGCTTTCAGAATAATTGCTGTGAAGGTTGCAAAGATAAACATCAACAGAAAGGTTGCAAACGAATAGGCGTAGATCATGACTACCACCTATTGATTATTGAATCGAACAGATATTTAGAGTTTTGTAATGACCAGCTTTCTATCTCTCACCTCGATCCTCAGCTCATCACCATGTTTGATCCCTATCTGATCAAGAGCTTCAACAAGCTTCTTTTTGAGGTAAATGTGACCTGCACCTTTAGAATCAATGTGAATTTTTCCTACAGATACCAGAATGACTCTGTCATCTTCAGTCATGTTTTGTCGTTGTCGGTCAATTACATAAAGTTAAGTAAATCTGTTAAATTCTGTAGAATTCTGTCGAAAATATTATATAATATGGAGGTGTTGTAGTATATGACAGAAAACTGTAGAGAGGCGATTAGTATGGATGTGGGGAGGTACCATATTGATCAAAAAGGAACAGGAAGGATCTATGTCCCAAAAGCTCTGGTAGAAGTTCTGGATTTTAAGAGTGGTGATAGAGTCTTAATCAGAATCGTAAATAGGAGTAAGCTCGTGATCGAGAGGTTTGAAAACGCTGTTCTGGAGGAGGATTAAAGATGGGCGAGGTTAAGAGGTTGGGATTCAGACTTGAGTGCAGAAGTGAGAAAGATTCTGGTGTTCAGCCAGAATGCAATCGAGAGTGCATAGGTTTCGGAAAAATCTGTGTTGATCTTCGGATTATTGCCGAAGAAGTGAGCTATATTCGCATTTTAAGGAATTCTATGGGGGTCTGACCCATGCAATCCATCGACCTCCCCCCGATAGAGAAAGCAAGGAAGCAATACGTGGACATGATCCTCAGGGTAGAGTTCAGAACCGCCTACGAGCTCTGGCAGAGGCAGAAAGAGGTTCTGATTGATGCTGATGAAGACTGCGAGGTCTGGGAGGGCTGATCATGGCAGTTGTCTATACCTTTGAATGCTCCTTCTGTGGCTCAAAGCTCTCTCAGGATGAGGCTGTGATGCTTGGATGCTGTCCTCTCTGCAGTGATTGTTACGGGAGGCTGAGAAGGAAATGAGGTGCCACGAGTTCACGGTCTGGAGCCCCTTCCGATGCAGGTTAAGGAACCCAAGAGTTTGCCAGCATTTTGATCCTGCAAGGGCTGAATGCTCAAAGCCATGGTTGAGGGGGCTGGACAATGCTGTCCACGCTTGATTACTGTATTGAGAACAGAATCTGCCCATGTGGAGGAGAGCTGGAAGCAACTGAGACGGGCTGGAGATGCACGAGGTGTGGATGGCAGATAATCGAGGTTACCAGAGATGCCTGAAGTGAAGTATCCGGGGCTGAACAGGATGGCTGAGGAACTTAGCAGGATTCTGAACAAGCACCCTGCAACATTCCGCAATACAATCCTGAGTAACGTCAGGCATCTGCTTGAGAACATTCCGCCTGAGGATCTTTTGCAGATTTTTGAGGAGGATGAGGAGAATGGACGATGACACGTTATGGGCTATCGTGATTAACGGTTCGCCCATGGCTGCTGCTTTTGCTCTCGCAATTCTCGATAAGAGGCTTGATGGG
>JALUWC010000560.1 GCA_027019885.1 Geoglobus sp. | reverse complement strand
CCAAGCCTGATAGACGTGTGGCCATCGGCAGACTACCTTGAGAGAGAGCTTCACGATCTTTTCGGGGTTTGGTTTGAGGGAAATCCGTGGATGGGCAAGCCCTTCCTTCTCGCCCCAGATACACCTAAGAATCCGCTCAGAAAGGACTTCAAGCTACAGGAGGAGATCTACATCGGAGGTGAGAAAAAATGAAGGAATACTCACTTGACATTCAGGTAACACCACCAAAGGAGTACGAGTCATACTTCATTCCAGTTCCCAAGGAATTTCTTGAAGACGCTTACAGAAGTGATGACTTTGTTGTTTTTACAGGCCCCCAGCATGGTGGAAGCGGGCACATGAGGCTGATAATAAGGGTCAAGGGTGACTTCATTGTTGAGGTCATCCCCGATCCGGGTTATGTTCACAGATCAATAGAGAAGCTTGCCGAGAACAGACTTTACATCCAGAACATCCCGCTCTTTGAAAGACCATCCATTATTGACTTCGGAAACTACAATCTGGGTTATGTGAGGGCAATAGAGGATGCTCTTGACATAGAGGTTCCGGAAAGGGCGAGGTACATAAGAACTATTCTCGCAGAACTCGGTAGAATAGGAACCCATTTATATGATGCGGGCATACTTGCAGTTTTTCTTGGCCATACAACTGGCTTTATGTGGCCATTTGCTCTCAGAGAATACATTGTTGAAATCTTCACGAGAATTACTGGCACGAGAATCACGGGCTCATATATAGTGCCAGGTGGTGTGAGAAGGGATGTTGATGAGAAAACTCTTGACACAATCAAAAGAATGCTAACTGCCCTTGAATTCAGGATTAAGAAGTTTGAGAGGGTGTTTATAAAGAATCCAACGACAATTGCAAGGCTGAAAGACGTTGGAACTCTGACAAAGGAGGAAGCTGTTGATTACGGTGTTGTCGGGCCATTTTTGAGAGCATGCGGAATTGAATATGATGTCAGAGTCGTAGAGCCCTACGAAGCATACGATGAGATCGACTGGGATGTTGTGATTGGTGAGGTAGGAGATGGGTACACGAGATTTCTTGTGAGAGTTGAGGAGGTCGCTCAGAGCATAAACATGATCAGACAGCTTGTTGACAATCTGCCTGAAGGGGATGTGCTGAGCAGCGATATAATAGCCTTCGACAAAAAGGACATAAGGGGGAGCTTCTTCGAGGCGTATGCGGATATTGTTTTGCCTGAAGGGGAGTACACAACCCTGACTGAGGCTGCAAGAGGCACCCTGCTTTACTCAATAATAAGCGATGGCGAATCAACCGTGCCTTACAGGGTTAGGATAGTCACACCCGGGTGGATGTATCTGAAGGGATTCATGGAAGCATGCAAAGGTCACAGACTTGCAGATCTGCAGGCAATTTACGGAAGCTTTGGGTACTTCCCACCTGAGGCAGACAGATGAGGTGGTAAAAATGGCAGATACGGGTCTGATTTTCATTTTGCTGGAAAGGATTCTGAGCATATTCAAAGGTGAGATGATAAACATACCCCTGATTAACCCCATTGTTGAAAGGCTGATGGATATACCTTTCGTCAACGTAATCGTTGCATTTATCTTATGGAAGCCGATATTTCATGTTCTCATACTTCCAGGACTTATTGGAATGACTCTCGTATTGCTTTTCATAATCTACTTTGAGAGAAAGATAACTGCAAGAGTCCAGTGGAGAGTTGGGCCGAAGGAGGTTTCGAGAAGGACTGGAGGTGTGATACAGGCCCTTGCAGATGGAATGAGGTACCTCTTCCAGGAGGTTATAGTCCACAGAGATGCGAACGCATTTTACTTCCTTCAGTTTCCGCTGATATCATTCCTTCCTGTGCTCCTGCCTCTCCTTTTCATCCCTGCTGGAGGTACATACGGGATAAAAACAATCTACACAATCCCCGCTGCTCTTGCCCTCATATCTCTGATTCCGGTCTTCATTGTTGCGATGGGATGGGCTTCAAACAGCAAGTTTGCATACATAGGAAGCGTGAGAGAAGCTTTCATGTACTTTGCCTACGAAATTCCGTTCATTCTTGCTGTTGTGGCGATGATAGTGCTCTATCAAACTGCTGATCCATTTGAGATAGTGGCAAAGCAGTGGATTCCTGGAGCCATAATGAACCCGATCGCTTTCTTAGCTTTCTTCATAACTGTTCTTATCGCCACCTCAAGGCTTCCCTTTGACATTCCTGAGGCAGATCAGGAGGTTGCATTCGGGCCTTATGTGGAGTACTCGGGTATTATATTTGGACTCGTCATGATGCTTCCTTATGAGAAGCTCTATCTGCTTTCAATGCTCTCTGTGATACTTTTCTTTGGAGGGTGGAATGGGCCTGAAATAGCATTCCTTGGAGATCTGGCTCCAGTTATTTATCTGTACATCAAGACAATTGTTTTCATGTGCGTCGTTTCACTGGCAAGGTCAATTTATGCCAGATACAGGCTTGATCAGACATTGAGGCTCGGGTGGGGTGTTGTATTCTCACTAAGCATGATTGCCTTATTCATTTCTGCGGGGTGGATGGCATGGTTAAGGTTGTAAAACCGCCGAAAAAGGGGCTGGTCAGGAGTGCTGCGGGACATTTGAGAGCAATAACAGAGGTAGCAAAGGTTGTTGTAAATCCCGGAACCATCACAGTTCACTATCCAAGAGAGAGAAGGAAGTACCCTGAGAACTTCAGGGGAATGATAATGTTCGACATGGAAGAGTGCATAAGCTGTTTCAGATGTGCCCACATATGCCCTGCAAACGCCATTCAGATGTATCCGAATGAAGAGGGGAGGTACTATCCCGGAATTGATTATGCAAAGTGTATATTCTGTCACTTCTGTGTTGATTCATGTCCCACCGCTGCATTGAAGCGATCCAAGATCCATGATGTGGCATACAAGGATGTTGATTCCATGAGTGTAACTCCCAAGCAAATGAACAGTGTTCCTGAGATTGTGAGAGAGGACAGCGTTACAGTTGAATATGATTTTGAAAGAGACATTCAGCTTATAAAGAGGAAGGAGTTTGAAAATCTGCTTGTTGAGGTTGAAAAGCCTGAAAGACCGGAGTTCAAAGCTGTACCGCAGTACGGGGACAATTGCATTGGATGCAGGATGTGCATGTTTTCCTGCCCCGTGAATGCAATAAAGTCAAAGTTTGAGGAGACAAAGGTCATTTTGGAGACAGACTTTAATAAGTGCACGGGTTGTGGTGTTTGCGTGAGGATATGCCCCACTGAGGTGCTGATATTAACTCCGATAGAGGAGGTCGATCATCAATGACGATTCCGAAGGGATGGGTAAGCATTGAAGTAAAGGAGCTTGAGGACCTTCCATGCCTCAGATTTGCCGTGAAACCTGAGAGAACATCGAGCTGGAGACTGCTGAAGGAAAAGGTCGTTGATGCTGGGATATGCAGTCACTGCGGTACTTGCACCATCTGTCCTGTCGATCTCATAATCTTGGAGGACAGACCCCTTGACTTTGATCCAAAGAAGGGGTGCATGGGATGTGGTGTATGTGTTGCATCCTGTCCGAGGTACAATTATGTTCCTTTGAATGGCCCCGGAGAATACATTGAAGCCCTTGCAGGCAAGTCGAAGAGATTCGTCGGACAGGATGGAGCGATGGTTTCAGAATTCATGGCAGCAGCACTTGAGATGAAAATAATTGATGTGGCTCTTTTTGTTGCGAGAGACGAGTTCTTCAGACCTTACGTTGTTCATGTAAGAACTCCAGATGAACTTTTTGATAGGAAGATAACTGGAACAAAGTACAGCTTCGCCCCTGTTATGCCTGAGCTTCACAGGATAATAAAGAGGGGAGACAGGATAGGGTTTGTCGGGACTCCATGCATGATCTCAGGTCTTAGAAAGGTTCAGAACAAAATCCCGCTCTACAGGAAGAATGTTCCGCTTGCTGTCGCCCTCTTCTGCACTGAGAACTTTTACTGGCATCAGCTCTATGAATTTTTGAAGGAAAAAGGAGCAGATCTGAGAGAGGCTGGGAAGACAGATATAACCAAAGGAAACTTTATTGTCACATTAAAGGATGGTTCGGAGCTCAGCGTTCCTGTCAAGGAGATGGAGGAGATAGTCCCAGAGGGATGCCGTGTATGTCAGGATTTCTCAGGTGTCGAGTCTGATGTCAGCATTGGAAGCGTTGGAAGCGATCCGGGCTTTTCAACAGTTCTCATCAGAAAACCCGTTGCGAAGAAGATCCTTGACTTCATGCACAAGAAGGATTATATCGAAACAGGAAAGGCAAAGATGAAGATAGTCCAGAGGCTCTGCGACTACAAGATCAAGATACATCCATATCCTCCGAAAAACGAGAGCGAGGAGTTATGATAAATTACATTTTAAGGCTTTTTACAATTTTCAATCCTTTTTCAGTGATTCTAACCCTGTAAGATGCAACCCCTGATGCACTCTCCTCCCTGTCTATTTTAATAACCTCGACAAGATTTAAAAGCTCTAAAAATCTACAGTTCTTTTTTACAGTCTCATAGTTCGTTTTGATAATTTTGGAGAGGTGATAGTAGGTATAGAACTTTCCATCGGATAGAACCTTTAAAATTTCTATTTTCTTTCTGTCGCTTACAAGCAATTCAGTCATATTGTAGTGGATACAACGAACGAAAAGGTTATAAAGAATGATTAGGGAATATGTAGTGAAGACTACAATATGGTGATGATTTATGAAAGCAAAGATGTTTGTTTTTGTCACCGTATTTGTTATTCTAAGCATTCTCTTGAGTGGATGTGCTCAAAAACCTAAAATAGAGAAGCCTGAGATAGTTATAGACGATATAAGCGTCGAAAGAGTTACTACTCAAAGCTTAAACTTGAATGTCCGGGTCATCGTAAACAACCCCAATCCTGTTGGGGCAAATCTCAAAAAAATTGTTTTTGATATATATTATTTGGAAAATGGTGGACCAAAATATCTCGGGCATGGGGAGAAACATGATATTGAGATCAGAAAACAGGGAGAGACAACAATAACCATACCCGTAACGGTTGACAGCTCACAAGCCATAAAAGCAGTAATAAGGATTGCCGAGGAGGGAGCTGTTACAATAAAAGTGAGTGGTTCAGCCTATCTTGATCTGAAGGTAACTACTTTTGAAATACCATTTGAAAAGAGCGAGGAAATTGCCTCAGAAGTTTTTCGGGCAATGAGACCTACAGAAACACCAAAACCTTCACTTGGACAAACCCCAACGCCGGTTAGG
>JALUWC010000559.1 GCA_027019885.1 Geoglobus sp. | reverse complement strand
GACAGCTTGTGCTTCAGTAAAATTGAAGATTTAATCTTTATTCTTTTCCCACAGCTTTTTTCAGTGCCGCTCTCGCCAGAATTCTTGTTGAGTCAAGGACAGGTAAGGGAGAGACTTCGGGAGTTATAATCAGAGGAATCTCTGTACAGCCAAGAACCACAGCATCACAGCCATTCTCTTTCAGTCTTTCAATAACCTCCACGAAGTAGTTTCTTGACTTATTCAGCAAAATTCCGTTGACAAGCTCGTCAAAAATTATGTTGTTTATTTGTTCCCTCTCTTTCGGCTCAGGAAGGATGTAATCAATGCCAAATGTCTCAAGCTTTTCAGGATACACAGAACTTTCAACAAGATAGCGTGTTCCCAGAATTCCCAGCTTCCTGAATCTATTTTTTACTGCCTCCTTCGCAACCTCCTCAGCTATGTGGAGCCATGGGATGGGTGATCTCTCAACCACAAGATCAAACGCCTGATGGATGGTGTTGTCAGGGCATATGACAAAATCAGCCCCTGCCTTTGCAAGCTTCTTTGCTGAAGAGACCATCAGATCCGCAACTCCCTCCCAGTCATCAGTCTCAATGTACCTCATGTACTCGCTCAGAGGATAGTTGTGCATGGCAACTTCAGGATGGGCATGCTTTCCAAGATATTTTGCTCCTTCCAGACAGATTGTGCGGTAGCAGAGAGCTGCTCCTTCAGAACTGCAGGCAACAATACCAATATGTTTTGGCATGGGTTTTGGAATGTTTGAGAGAGTATATATAAATTACATTATCTATGGTCGCAAAATTGCTGCCATTTTTACATCTCACCTTCTGTCAGGTTCACACACCTCTCCACAACCTTCATATCAAGATTACATTCCTCCCATGTGTTTACCTTCCCTGATTGAGCTCCGGATGCCTGCGCATAAGCGTCACCACGAGACTGTGGAGCGCCTCTTCCAGGTGGTTGACCCCGAAGCAGTCTCCTTTTCCGGAGGTACATCAAAGGTGTAAAAGAGCTTAAATCTCACAACCTCCTCTCCTTGAAGGTAGATTTTCACTGGAGTATATATTTTTTCGTTTTTAACGACTTCATAGGCTGCGTTAATTGCTATTGACTCCTTCTCATCAAGATCATCAAATTTCAGATCCTCTATAGCCTCCACTTCAACTCCACACCCGAACTCCTTAAGGTGTTTTCTGTAAGCGATAATGCATGCATCGCACTCATTCAACACCGAAACAAGATATGCGATCTTCTCCTTGAACCCTTTGGATAGCGTTCCACCTTTCATTAGTGAGTCCCTGAATGCTATGAATTTCTCCAGGAATTCAGGAGTTTTCATGTAAACTCTGTAAAATTCTGGTATGTTTTGCCAAATCTCTTTCTAAAATAATTTTCGAGTTCTTTTCTTTTTTCCTCAGGAGTTGTCTGCATTGAAAACATTTAAAGGTCATTAAAAAATAAAAATTTTAGTTTCTAAGCTGTTCAAGAATTGAAATAATCATTCGTGAGATGAGCTGGAAAGGTTGTGGTAGAGACTATCAGAGTATTAACTCCGATAATCGCCCCCCAAGCTATGTGAAGAGACACATCCCGATAAATTTTACAAATCAGCATTTAGATCTACTTACAGGGAGAATACCCCAAGAAGAAGCGTGCAAAAAGGAGTTTGGATACCAAAACTAAAAAAGGCACTCAAGAAGGGAGACATCAAAATTCAAGTAGAACCTTGATTGCTCCTTCAGTCAAAGCTGTTTTGAAGGCATTTTCTATTTCTTCAAACTCAAATTCATGAGTGATGTATGGTTGGAGGTTTATTTTTCCTCTATCCAATACTCCGATTACTCTTTTGAATATATTTGGATACAGCCATACTCCATGCATTTCAATGTCCTTTCTAACAATAAGCGAGAAATTCAGTTTGCTTTCAGCACCAAACGCTCCTGCAACCGCAATCCTGCCTCCCCTCTTGACAATCTCAGTGGCTGAACCTATAGCTTCGGGGTTCCCAGAAGCTTCAATTACAGCATCGATTTTGCCTGAGAGATCATCTGCATCCTCAGGAGATAAAGTCTCCACATTAAAGTGTCTCTCGGCAAAATGCCTTCTGTACTCTTCAGGCTCAACAAGCACAACCTCTGCTCCCTGTCTTAAAGCAAACTGAACAGCAGAGAGTCCTATGGGACCTCCCCCCAAAACCGCAACCTTCTCGTCAAACGATATCTTTGCCTTTTTAACTGCATAAAAAGCCACTGCGGCTGGATTGACCAAAACAGCATCTTTAATATCGATCCCCTCGGGTATTCTGTGTAGCATATATTCGGGTAGCACAATCTCTTCAGCGAACCCACCATCAGTTGTAACTCCCAAAACTTCAAGTCCCTCACACAGATTGTACCTTCCAGAAAGGCAGTATTCACACCTGCTACATCTAAGCACAGGCTCAATTACAGCCGTGTCGCCCTCGGAGATGTTATCCACCATGTCACCGGTTTCTTTCACCTTTCCAACGAGTTCCTGTCCCAAAACCAAAGGAAGCTTTGGTTTCAGAATGCCCTTATAAATTCTGAGGTCCGTTCCTGCTATACCGGCATGCAGAACTTTCACAATAACTTCATTGGAGTCCGGTTCTCGTGTATCTCTTTCCTCGAATTCTATCCTCTCAGGGGCTTTAAGAACCGCAACTTTCATAAAATTTTGTAGAAACTTCAACTTCATAAACTATTTGTTTCTGACCAATTTTTTGATTGTTCCCAGCTTGATGCTTCTCAATTTTTTAAGAGTACTGTAAAAACGTAATTCTTTATCTCTCACCAAGTGAATCTCCGTTATTCGATGAAATATGGTATAACCCTTTCAGCGATCATTCTCACATTTCTCGTGTAATGCTTATGCTGGACAAGAGGTGTGAGAACTATATGTCTTGCTCCAGCCTCAACAAATCCTGCAAGCCTGTCTGTAACCTCATCCGGAGAGCCAAAAATGTATCTATTCTCAACAGCTTCAAAAGGTATTTTCTCAGCCCACTGAAGAAGCTTTTTTACATTCTCTTTGTTAAAGGCGAACTTCATCAGATGAGGAAAATCAAGCTCCTTTTCATCAATTCCGATCTCATCAAGAAACTTTTTTCTGAAGGGGGATAACAGAGCCACAGCCTTTGCCGGAAGTTCAATGAGCTTTCTCGCATCTTCATATTTTTCCTCAACAACGGTATAGGTAAAAAGTGCAGGCTCTATATCGTCCGGGTTCCTTCCATATCTTCGAGCATTTCCCCCTATAATCTGAAGGTTCTCTCTGTATTTCTTCTCTCCCATTGTTGCCGTTGGAATCCAGCCATCCCCGAATTGCGCCGTGATCAGCATGGTCTTTGGAGAATTTCCAGCTATCCACAGAGGTATCTTTCTGAGTGGTCTTGGCAAAATAAAAGCTTTATCAAGCCTGAAAAATCTTCCCTCATAGCTAACTTCATCTTCGTAGAGAAGCTTTCTTATTACCTCAACCCCTTCTTTCAGCTTTGAAACAGGTTTTTCAGCTGATATGCCATAAGGGATTAGATTCATCCCTTCACCTGCTCCAAGTCCAACAATTGCCCTCCCATTGCTTATATAATCAAGAGTCATCGCTGACTGAGCAATAACTGCCGGATGCTTTCTCAAAATATCGCTCACACATGTTCCGAGCGTAACCTTCTCCGTTATTTTTGCTATTCCACCCAAGAGCGTGAAAGCTTCAAATGAATCCCACTGTCTTATGCCAATACCAACAAGATGATCGGGTGTGAAAACGGAATTGAAACCAAGCTTTTCAGCCAGAAGTGCAGAATCGAATATGAGGTCAATCGGGTCATGTGGTAGCTGAAGCCCGAACTTGATCATAAAATAAAAAATCAAATAATAGATTATTACTCTTTTGCTCGGATGCTTTTAATGCTGAGGTGTGAAACAGCAGTAGCCTATCTCGTCGCATTTCCTCTTCAGCTCATCCCAGAGCTTTTCAGGTATCGTCTGGACTGCAAGAGGATACAGGATTCTGTCCTCCTTGTATATGTGCTTTGGCAGTTCCTCGATAATGTATTCAGCAAGCTCCTTTACTTTCTTTCTGAACTCATCATAATCAAAGCTCTCCCAGCTTTTAGCAGTTTCATACAGCTCCTTCTTTCTCGGTCTCATTTCGTCATGCTCTTCCTTCATGATTTCTGGAGGTTCAACAACTCCATGCTCTTTCATTGCCGGAAACAGCACATCCTCCTCTCTCTTGTGATGCCTGTCCGCTTCCACCAAATGCTCTGAAATGTGAATCAGGAACTCCACATCCTCCCTGACCTCATCAAAGCTCTCAGCTTTATCAAGGCTCTCAAGCACCTCTTTAAGCCTGTCGAGAAATCCGAGAATCATCTTGTGCTCCTCCATCATTGTGTGTATTGGATGCCCAGGTTCAACCTCAACTTCTGTGCTTTCCAGAGCTTCTCTCAAAATTTCCAGATGAACATCGCATAGCTTTTTCATTTCTTCTCTTGAAACACCTTCATGGATCATTTCCTGCTCAATCAGAGCAAGCTCAGATGGCGAAATGCTCCTCAAAATGTCCTTAGCTTCATCCTTGAGTTTTCCAAGATCTTCAACGCTTTTTAAATCCCTCAACAGCTTTTTAACCTTTTCAGCTTTATCTCTTTCATCAATTGAAATTCTTGTAATCACAAAGATCCAGTCTTTTGGTCCTTTTTTCTCATAACTCCACTCAAACTGCTCAGGGTATTCTGCAAGGAACATATAGTGTAATGGTCTTGGTTCATGGTCATTTATTATTCTGATCCCCTCTCCAACTTTAAGGGAGTTCCAGAGATCCAGTATTTTGTCATGCCTCTCAAACGGTGGTATGTCTCTTAAATCCAGGGTTGTAATAATTTTTACATTTTTCAGTTCTTCCATACTTTCACCTCATTAAACACTGTGAAAAGAGTGTATTTAACACTGTTCACTAAGATTTTCGGTTCTCTAAATTATTTATTATGATTTAAACTGTTAAATTCTTGACACTCATAATTAATGGAACAAGAGACAAAGCTATCCTTTTCCCAAAGTCTGTGAGCTCATAGTAAACCCTAGGAGGTCTGCTTCCCTCAACCACCCTTGAAACGATGCCTTTTTCCTCAAGAGCCTTGAGCTTGTCGGAAAGAACTCTTGAGCTGATCGGGAGCACTCTCTTTAAATCGTTAAAGCTCATTTTCCTGAAATACAAACCGTAGATGATCTCAGAAGCCCACTTGGAAAGGATCGTTGCCAGCATGGGCGTTATCTTGACGA
>JALUWC010000558.1 GCA_027019885.1 Geoglobus sp. | reverse complement strand
GGAATGATATCGGTTGTTGTTGAACCCATGTCTGCAAATATGAACGAGTCATGGAGTTCAGCCAGAAATCTGACACTTGCAACCCAGTTTGATGCAGAGAAATTTAAAGGGTTATCTATATCTCTTCTCAAATTTCCATTCAGATCGATGAAAAAAACCTCATCAAAAGCCTTTTCTGCCAGGGAGGATATGTATCTCACCCCCTCTTCCCTAGATGAAAATGCATCTGATAATTCGGCCGTTATAACAACACCTGTTTTCCCTTTCAAATTCAGATTTCTGAGAAAGGTCTCAAGATTTTCCCATTCATGCCACATTGGAAAGTAATGGATCTCGGCCTCTCCAGTTTCTCCCCTGTAAACCTTGATGTTTGCCCCACCTATATCAATTCCATTACAGAAAGTCATCAAGGCTCACACCCCTGAATTCAAAGCTCTCAAAATCCCTTGCAATGGGATACTTCGTGTTTGGAGGATAGAAATGCCCGACATGGATGAAAAGAGTTTTTTTCGACTTCAGCTTTTTCGCAAGGGTGAATGCCTCTCCAGCGTTCATGTGCTTTTTGAGCCTGTAACCTTCAGGAGCGATAGCATCAGCAATCAGCAAATCAGGATTCAGCATTTCATCAATGCTTCTTTCAGGAATAAAGGGGTTTGTGTCCCCTGTTATAACAACCTTCTTTCCCCCATAATTCAGCACAACACCATGGGATCTTCGCATTGGAGGGTGTGTAACGTCTATCAGGGTTATCTCAACTCCAAAGAGGTTAAATGGCTCGTAGCACTCAACCTGATTTTCCCTGTACTTCATGAAAAACATGAACCTGCCAACATCCTCAAGCACCTCTCCGCTGCTGTAAACGCTCACGTTACTCTGAACCCTGTAGAAGTCTCCAAAGCCAGCAAAGTGATCATAATGGGAGTGAGTCCAGATTACTGCATCAACTCTGTCAACGTTTGCCTTCAGAAGCTGCTTCCTCATGTCCGGGGAGGTATCTATGAGTACTGTCTTCCCTTCATTCTCAACAAGAATGGAGAATCTGAGTCTCTCCCATCCATTCTTCCTTGCATCCTCGCATGTCTTGCAGTGACATCCTATAACCGGTGTGCCTGGAGAGTCTCCAGTGCCAAGTATTGTTACCTTCATGTTCAGTAGGAGTTCTTGAGAGTTATTCTCTCCCTCACGTCCTCAACCGCCTTTATCAGATCGTCCATTGTCAGCTCCTTTCTGCTTCCCACCAGAGCTGAGAGCACCGCTTCCCTAACGACAAGCTTCACCTCAGCCCCTGTAAAGCCCTCGGTCATCTTGACAAGCTCGTCAATTCTGTAATTTCCAGGAATCTTTTCCAGCGTAAGCTCGAATATTCTTTTCCTCACCTCTTCAGATGGTTCGGGGAATTCAACAATTTTGTCAAATCTCCTCCACACTGCAGAATCAAGAAGGCTTGGATGATTTGTTGCTGAAATTAGCAGCACTCCATGATCGACAAGGTTAATCTCATCTATGGATTTCAGGAGAGTGTTGACTGCTCTCTTGACTGCTGCATGCTCATCACTGGTTCTTGTTTTTGCCACATAATCAAACTCGTCAATGAAGAGTATGCAGGGGGATAACTTCTTTGCGATTTCAAAAACCTTTTCTATGTTCTTCGATGTCTCACCCAGAAACTGGCTTGTAATCATCGAGAGCTTGACTTCAACCAGGGGTAAGAGAAGCTTCTTGCTGAGGTATCTTGCAGTGGTTGTTTTTCCGGTTCCGGGGGGGCCTATGAACAGGAGCTTTCCAATCTCCTTCAGCCCCACTTTCCTGAGCCACTCCCTCTCTTCCATTGCTATCTCAATTTTCCTTATTTCTTTCAGCTGTTCATCGCCAAGCACAACCTTTGAGAGATCGTCGTCCAAGTCCTCTGGAGAGAAGATTCTCACAAGTCCCAGCATCTCTGCTGTTGATTCATCCTTTTTGAATTCCTCAATTACTCCTTTGAGCCACTCTGAATCGCTGTATCTCGGTTTTATGTACTTCTTTGCTTCTTCATAGGATACTCCTGTTGAATTATAACTCTCATAAAAGTAGGCAAGAACGGGATTCCTTCTTATCAACTCCAACCCATTCTTCAGCATCCACTTTACTGCGATCTCGAATGAGGTGAGTTTTACCTGCCTGTTGAACGTATTGATGTCAACAAACGGGAGCTTCTTCAGCTCCTTCTCATCGTAGTCAACAAATCCCTTTAATATGTTCTCCTTGATAACGAGGGGTCTTTTAAGACCTCCATTTGTGTAGAATATCTTTCTTATTTCTTTTGGTATGTCATCCTCTGTCAGATTTTCATGCCTGTTGAATATCTCTGCTGTGAGCAGAAGCTCTACCACCCTTGCAATCATTGGCAACACCTCTCAATCCCAAAACTTTCAATCGGTTGGTTTTTAACCTTTTTGGAGGTGCCCCTCCACTATCTCAAATCCGAGATTTTCATCGACAAGTGTTCTTATCAGATCTTCAATCAATGATTCCGTTACGACTGCAACAACGCCGCTTCCCTGATGGGCTGCTTCAATGCAAACATTTTTTGCTCCAAAGAATATTGGCTCAACTCCAGCCTTTCTGCACGAAACAAGTGCTTCAAATCCCATGGCAACAACAATGTGTCTTCTCTTTTCCCGGATTATTTTTCTGAGGAGTTCTATATCCACATTTCTGCTCCCACCGCTCTCAACCATTGGAACCCTGAAAACAATGATGTCACCCTTTGAAGGCGGTCTAAACTGCCCGCCCGGCTTTACAAGCACATCCTCCCCATCCTCAGCATCGCTCATCGCTGTTCCATTACCATCAGGATTTTCCTTGGCATATATGAACCCATCCTCAAACCAGTACTCCACCCTCTCCCCGTTCCGTATCCTTCCCATGGCAAGGGCAACAATTGATGAAGAATGGACTCTGTTGAGAACTTCCTGAGTGAAGAGGTGAAGATCGAGAAGGTTTCTGTTGAGCCATTCTCTACCCTTTTCGGTGAGTTCATAATAACCTTTATGTATGACCCTTATCATCTCCTCAGCAATTAGCTCCTTGAAATGCTCTGAAACGGCCTGTGGTGTAACACTTATCTTTCTTGCTATATCTCTCTGATTGCATTCAGGATTCCTCATCAGCTCGGAAAGTATTAATAGTCTGACCGTGTCTTTCCTGCTCAGAAGAACCTTCATCAGCAGAATTTTCACCGAAAAACTTTAAAACTTTTCTGATGAAATATAATAAAAAATTAGTACAGATAGACTGAAAAATCCAATGTATGTATTGATACGTATTTAGCTAAAGTAATGATAAATAAAGCTTTTATACGGTATGATAATGAGGGTTTTTGGTGGTGCTGAATGCACAAAGAAGAGTTGGTCTTTCTGCACTTAACGCTGTTCCATGTTAAGAGATTTCTTGAAGAGGCTGGTCTTACAAACTGTTATTTCAGGGAATATGAAGAGCTCGGTATTCAGCCTGTACACATACACAAGAGCAAGAACGACCATAAAAGAGCGATATTTCTTCTGTGCAGAGGGTTGAATGAGATGTTGAGCGAGAGAGATCACGGAAATTTGCTATCAAACCCAAGGTTGAGAGAGGTTATCAACCTTGTCGAGGTTCAGGTGCATCAGGTAGGCTGATTCACCATCACTGTAATAGGACTCAAGGATGCCAGCAATCTCAAACCCCAATTTTTTGTAAAGTTCCTGAGCGACTCTGTTTGAAACTCTCACCTCAAGTGTAAGTCTTTTCAAGCCCCTATCCTTTGCCCTTCTTATCACTTCTTTAAGAAGCATCTTACCTATGCCCTTGTTTCTGAACTCTTTTTTCACAGCCACTGACATTATCTTCGCTTCCCCCTCTCTGTAGGAAACCACAACATAACCAACAACGGCATTGCCTATGTCTGCAACAAGAATCTCACTCCCGTAGGTCATGTAGATGAAAAGGTCATAGGTCGGGTTCATTGTCCTGAATGACTCTGAGTCTATTCTGATTATATCCGACGAGTCCCTTGCATCGAACGGTCTTATTATGACCGAGTACACGGTAACTCTTATACATGTTCCTGTATAAAATTAATTCGTGATTGAAATCGCTGAGTATATCTCGAAAAATTACGATGGCAGGATTGTTGAGGTTGGAGTTGGCTATCATTTCAATATATCCGACAGTCTTGAAAAAATGGGATTTCAGGTTGTGAGAGTTGACATAAGAAAAACAAGAGAAGACGTTGTTGTTGATGATATCTGCGATCCAGATTTTGAATTGTACAGAAATGTGAACCTGATCCTTTCAGTTAGGCCTCCAATAGAGATCCAGAAATGCATCGTTGAACTGGGAAAAAGGCTTGAATGTGATGTGATCATTGTTCCTCTGAAAAACGAGATAATCGAAGGAGGTGAGCTGGGAAATTACAGGGGAGTTTCATTCTTTGTTTTCACTCCACAATTTCGTAAAGGCTCTCAGGAGCCGAAGCAAACTCTCTGAGAAACTCATACTCCGTTATGTGAATCGTTTTTGCCAGAAAAACTATTGTGTGGAGTGGTTCACCGAAGTTGTGCTCTTTAAGCATGTAAAAGTTATCACACACAACCACACTATCTCCACCAGCCCTCGCAATCCCAACGGCAAAGTGATTCAATGTTCCGTCATCAATTTTTTCAAGTATATCCACTGCCTCAGATACTGTCATCGGCTCCGGATTCAGATCCAGCAGGAGCAGGGTGTGGGCATTTATGGAGAGGTTTTGCTTAACAACATCCAGCGGAACTTTTGATATTACATTTCTGTGAGGGTAACTCACAGTCACCGTTTTCCCGAATCTGTATGCATGAAGCCCTGTTATTCCTGCAACTGCCGAAATTATGCTTGCGTTGTGGACAATTTTGACATCAACCCCTTTTCTTTTTGCCTCAATCATAATTGATGAATGGGTTGTTGCAATCATTGGATCTCCTGCAACAAGTATGACTACGTCTTTTTCAGCCCCTTCCCTAACCAGTTTCCACGACTCCTCCTCAAGATCTCTTCTTTCAAGAAGTCCTATTTCCACCCCGAGTTCTTCTTCCAGCTCCTCAATCCCGGATGACAGCCTTGATGTGTAGAACTCGGCATAAACCCTGTCTGCTTTTTTAATCGCCTCAATGCCCCTGAGCGTTATGTCCTTTGCATCCCAGAGTCCGAGTCCGACAAAGGTTATCATTGGATCTGATGGAGAAATCTGGTTCAAAAAATTTTGGAAGATGTTTTCACTAGAAAAAGCATCTTCGTAATGT
>JALUWC010000557.1 GCA_027019885.1 Geoglobus sp. | reverse complement strand
ATAGTGGCTTTTCAGACTCAAAAAGAAAGTCATTCAGATAGAACACATCTCCTGGCTGGTATCCGGCAGCGCATTTACCCTCCACTTCAGCAACTTCTATTCTGACTCTCACGCATCTGCTTAGGTTTGGTGAGAATTTATTTGTTGTCATAGTGGACTTCACCCATAGTCTCTTGGGATTCATTGTTCAATACTCCCGTTCTTCAACAATCTGATCAATTTCCACAACATCAGAACAAAAATGTCGGAAAGAATAATAGTTAACAAAAGCCACAAACAACTATCGTTTTTGCCTTTTCTCAACCCATCAGCATCTATATCGGATTCCCAGTTAATTCTCGCCCCTCTCCTTCAACCTCAGGTACTCCTCACCTGACATCATGAAATTTCTGGCATTTTTCATCATGCTGTTGATCAGCACAGCCTGCTGTTCGCTCCATACTTCATTGGGCACCGATTTGACCCATTTTGCATAAAATCGGATGAATTCCAGCCTCTGGAGAAAATTCTTTTTTTTATCCAATACCATACTCACTGCCCTCCACGTTCATCTTTTTCATGAAGTGGTGAAGCTCGCTCCTGTTAATATTTTCCTTGAAAATCTCCCATAAGTAGATGGCATCCTCTAAATCTTTATCACTACCAAGATAGAGCTTGTATGCTATCTGAGGCTCTATTGGCGATATAAATACCTGATTATCTCCCAAAACTACTCTCAGCCGATTATCAAGGGAATACCTGTCTATATCGTTTTTTACAAACTTTAATTCAATGTTTGGGATTATCATATCCCTCTTTGCAATTCGCACAGCCAGTCCTTCGACGAGCATTTCGTAAACAGTATCTGGATTTGTTGAATTCATGAAATAAAAATCTTCTTTCTCAACCTTTTCATATAATTCCAAGAATTTGCTTTGAGCGATTGGCTCAATCAGAATATCCACGTCTTCAGTTCCTCTCGATCGTCCGAATAGTATCGCTACATATCCGCTGACTATTACATAACGAATACCGAGTAGATTCACGAAATCAAACACGAATTTGTCAAGCTCTGTAATGACTTTGTTCTTCATATGAATTTCTCTCTCGCCAAATTCCAGTTCCATGACTCTTCTTATGTCTGCAATCTAATAAAAGTTTGTATACTTTCTGCAATTCATGAGGGCTATGATAGTATCTCCTGCTCTTGGAATGCAGTTAATTTTTTAACTGTCTAATTCAGAAATCCATCTGTGCAGGCCGTAATTCTTGCAGCAGGAGAAGGGACGAGAATGAGACCGCTCACATTCACAAAGCCGAAAGTCATGCTTCCCGTAGCGAATAAACCCATTCTGCAGCACGTGATAGAAAACCTCGCAAAGGCGGAGGTTGATGAAGTCGTGCTTGTTGTTGGGTACAGAGAGGAAACTGTTCGGAGATACTTCGGCGGGGAATTTGATGGAATTAAGATCAAATACGTCAGGCAGAGCAAACAGCTTGGAACAGCTCACGCCCTGCTTTCAGCAGAACATTTGCTTGAAGACAGGTTCATTATGCTCAATGGAGATGCAATCGTGTTTGAAGAAGATCTGAAAAAGATTGTAAATGAAGAGAGTGTGATTGCAGTTCGCAAAGTCTCAAATCCTCAGGATTTTGGTGTGGTTGAGATCGAGGATGGGTTTGTAAAGAGAATAATTGAAAAACCGGAAAAACCCCCATCAAACCTTATAAATGCCGGAATTTACATTTTCACAAGAGAGATCGTGGATTACCTCAGAAAAACACCTCTCTCTGCTCGAGGAGAGTACGAGATCACAGACTCGATAACAATGGCGATTGCTGAAGGCATGAACTTTAAGGCGGTCAGGATAGGTAAATGGATAGATATCGGCTACCCGTGGGACATGCTGAAGGCAAATGAGGTTCTGCTTTCCGGCATCGAGAGAGACATTAAGGGCGAGGTGGAGGATGGGGCGGTTATAAAGGGTGACGTTGTTGTTGGTGAGGGCACGATCATCATGGCAGGCAGCTACGTTATAGGGCCTGTGGTTGTAGGCAGGGACTGCAGAATCGGGCCGAACTGCTACATAAGGCCCCACACTTCCATAGGCGATAACTGTCACATAGGCAATGCTGTTGAGGTGAAGAACTCTATAATCATGAGCAACACAAAAATCCCCCACTTCAATTACATCGGAGACTCGGTAATCGGTGAGAACTGCAACTTTGGAGCGGGAACAAAAATAGCCAACCTCAGGCTTGATGAGAGCGAAATAGTTGTGAATGTGAAGGGAAAGGCAGTCAGGACAGGCAGAAAAAAGTTTGGAGCTGCAATAGGAGATGGTGTTAAGACGGGCATAAATGCATCAATAAATATTGGAAGCCTGATCGGAAATGAAGTTTTTATCGGTCCGGGAGCTGTCGTCAATGGTTTTATTGAACCAAATTCGAGGGTGTATTAGGTGGTGTGGATGAAGGCTGTAATTCTTGCAGCAGGAGAGGGGCAAAGGCTAAGGCCTTTCACGGCGAGCAAGCCAAAGGTCATGATTAAGGTCGGTAACAGGCCCATAGTGGAGTATGTTGTTGAAGCTCTGAAAAAGGCAGGTATTCTCGATATCGTGATGGTGGTTGGCTACAGAAAGGATAGAGTTATGGATCACTTTGGAAATGGAAATAAATTTGGCGTTGAGATAGATTATGTATTCCAGAAGCAGCAGCTCGGCACAGCTCACGCCTTAAAGCAGGCTGAAAAAGCTGTTGAAGGTGACTTCCTCGTTGTTCCCGGTGACAACATAATCGACGAAAATACCGTGAAAAGTGCTCTCAGCATTAAAAATTCGATTGTTTACAGGATTGTGGAGAATGTGACCAAATACGGTGTGCTGAGGGTCGGAGGGGATGGTAGAGTAGTTGAGATTCTGGAGAAGCCGGCTGAAGAGGTGAGCTACCTTGCAAACACTGGAGTTTACCGCATTGACACATCGGTTTTCGAGTATATTGAAAGCGAGAATGACTTAACGGCCGTGATCAACTCCATGATTAAAGAGGGCGTCATATTTACCGCTGTCGAAAGTGATGGAGTTTGGCTTGATGTTGTGCATCCCTGGGACATTCCTCGGGTGAACGAGCTTGCCCTTGACTTCAGAGGGAAGGTCATTGCAGGGAAAATTGAGGATGGAGTTTTGATTGTAGGTGATGTGATCATTGGAGAGGGCAGTATCATCAGGGGTGGCACGTACATAAGGGGGCCTGTTGCAGTTGGCGAGAACTGCGAGATCGGGCCTAACGCTGTCATCGGGCCAGGCGTTTCCATAGGTAACAACACTAAAATTGAGCCTTTTTCCGTCATTGAGAACAGCGTAATCGGAGACAACGTCAGGATGGGGAGCGGGAGCAGAATTGATGGCTCTGTAATCGACTCTGGAACGAGAATTATGCCGGGTTTTACTGTGGTGAAAGGTGAAGCATCTATTGAGGACAGCGGAAGTGTTTTGAGAATTGACGCAGGGGCTTTCATCGGGGAAAGATGTAAAATAGGTGCGAATGTTACGGCAATGCCCGGTGCAATTATTGGAAACGAGGTTGAAATACACCCTCTTAGGGTTGTGTCAGGTAGAATTCCAGACAATTCGAGGGTGTTGTGAATGTGTGGAATTGTCGGCTACATCGGTTTCAGAAGAGCAGATGAGGTGATAATCTCCGCCTTAAAGAGGCTTGAGTATCGCGGCTATGATTCGTGGGGGGTTGCTGTTGGACATAAAAACGAGATACGGTTGATAAAGAGGCTTGGAGCCATAGGGGATGCAAAGGCTTACAGCATTGCCGACGGAAATGCTGGCATCGGTCATACAAGGTGGGCGACCCATGGCAAACCATCTGAAATCAACGCTCACCCCCACACGGACTGCAGCGGGAAAATCGCTGTTGTGCACAACGGAATAGTCTCCAACTTTCAATCGCTTAAAGAGGAGCTTGAAGGCAGAGGACATGAGTTCAGGTCTGAAACCGATACCGAGGTGATCGCACATCTCATCGAGGAATTCTACGAGGGGGATTTGAGGAATGCTGTGGAAAGGGCCATCAGCAGGCTGAAGGGCTCGTACGCTTTCGTGGCAATGCACGCTGAAAAAGACGAGCTTGTTGCCGCTCGTTACAAAAGCCCGCTTGTGCTCGGGGTTGGCGATGATGAGTGGATAGTAGCCTCTGACGTGCCAGCGATTCTCGACTATACAAGCAGGGTTGTATACCTTGAGGATGGTGATCTTGTGCTCCTCAGGAAGGGCGAGTTCGAGATTTTCAGCAATGGAAGGAAGGTTGACAGGAAGGTCGAAACAATCCCCTGGAGCATAGAGGATGCGGAGAAGGGTGGCTATGAGCACTTCATGCTCAAGGAAATTCACGAGATCCCGAGGGTTATTGAGGACACGCTGTTTGAATATTTTTCAGAAGACATCGAGATAGATGTCAGCCTTGCTGCTGGAATTTCTGAAGTTGTGTTCATCGCCTGCGGCACATCGTATCATGCAAGTCTGATCGGGAAGTATCTGATCGAAAAGCTCACGGGAATCCCTGTGAGGGTTGAGTTTGCCTCGGAGTTCATCTATCACCAACCACCGCTGCACAGAGCTCTTGCAATAGCGATAACTCAATCCGGGGAAACTGCAGACACGCTCGAGGCAATGAGGATAGCAAAGAAGCTCGGAGCAAGACTGCTTGCAATAGTGAATGTCCTTGGAAGCACTGCAACAAGAATAGCAGATTATGTTCTCTACACTCGAGCGGGGCCTGAGATAAGCGTTGCAGCCACGAAATCCTTCATTGCCCAGTTGCTCGTACTTTACCTCATCGCTCTGAAGCTCTCGAGGATATCCAGAAGTGAAACAGAGAGATTGATTGATGAGCTAAGAGTCATACCAGAGCTTGTGAGAAAGGTTCTCGAACAGGAGTATGAAATCAAAGCGGTGGCTGAAAAACTGGCAAACTGTGAAAACATGATGTACATTGGCAGGGGCATCGGGGTGCCCATAGCCATGGAAGGTGCGTTGAAGATGAAGGAAATCTCATACATTCATGCCGAAGCATATCCAGCCGGAGAGCTCAAGCACGGGCCATTTGCGCTGCTTGGTGAAAGAACACCCGTAATTGCGTCACTCATTCCGGATGAAACCTACGAGATAATGCTCGGCAACATAAAGGAGGTGAAGGCGAGAGAAAGCATCGTTGTGGCTGTTGCCGAGCATGATGATGCTGAGGTGGAGAAGTACGTTGACTTCGTTGTTAGGGTGCCCAGGACTGATGCGCTGTTTACAGCGATAACTCATTCAGT
>JALUWC010000556.1 GCA_027019885.1 Geoglobus sp. | reverse complement strand
AGTCAGGATCCTGAATTTTTTGATGAAAGAAACTTGATGATCCTTGCAAAAAGAGGTGTCAGGCTGGAGTTCCCGGGAAAAAGAATGATCGTCCTTGAGAGCTTGGAGAGTGAGAACGAGAAAATTTATGAGGTGCATGATTTTTTCGAGGCAAAGGATGACTACACCATAGTGTTTGTTGAGGTGAAAAGATGAGAAGGGGAATCGTGATTGTTGGACATGGGAGCCCTCTGCCCCATTATGCAGGAGTTATGGAAAAGCACAGAAAGAGGATTGCTGACTTTGGCATATTTGATGAGGTTGAGATAGCCTATGCGACGGGAGACAGAGAACCAAATCCACTGGATGCAGTGAGAAGTATGAGCTCAGATGTGGTGTATCTTGTTCCGCTCTTTCTCTCAAACGGGCTTCATGTAACAAAAGATCTGCCAGCATTTTTCGGTCTTGGGGAGGGAGAGGGCGTTAAAATCACAGAGATAGATGGAAAGAGGATTGTTATATGCCAGCCAATTGGAGATGACCTCTTTGTCACATACGCCATCCTCAACTCTGTCTTCAGGGTTTCAGAGCGACAACATCACCTATGACAAACAGTGTCGGCCCCGATAAATCCCTGACCTTCTCATGGATTTCCTTTAGCGTGCCTTTCACAACCCTCTGATTTTCGAGGGTTCCGTTTTCTATCGCAATAACAGGTCTGTCTTCTGGCACTCCAAGCTTAACAAGTTTTCTTGCAACTCTTTCAATGTTCTCTCTTGCCATCATCACAACAAACGTGCCGTTCACCATGGTTTCTAAATCAAAGTTCTCGGTTCCTGAAAGGATTGTCAGAGATGCTACCCCCTTTCTTGTCAGAGGTATCCCTGTGTAGCTTGCCACTCCATTGAAAGAGCTCACACCCGGGATTATTTCATACGGAATTCCATTCTTCTCAAGGAATTCAATTTCATCTGCAAGCCTCCCGAAAATCCCAGGATCGCCCCCTTTAAGCCTGACAACAACATTCCCCTTCCTGAAGAGTTCAAGCATCAAACTGTTTATCTCTTTCTGCCTCTTCCCTCCATCTCCATCTCCCTTTCTCTTTCCAACAAATATAAGCTCTTTCTCACTGCAATCAACGAGTTCGAATAATCTTCTGTCAATTAGAGCGTCATACAATACCACATCAGCCTTCTCAATTGCTTTCAGTCCTTTCAGTGTAATGAGCTCCGCATTCCCCGGACCTGCTCCAACTATGTACACTCTGCCCCTCATGGCATTCAACCCCATCGCAAATTGTGAGTTTTACAGGATATGCTTGAGCCTCCCTTTTAACAACTTCTATCATGCTCCTTGAGCATACAAGCATTACCCTTGCCCCACCTATCGCTCTAAGAAAAGCCCTCTCCATTCCAGCCGTGTTTATGTCAGGTTCAATTCCCTCTCTCTCAAGCTTTTCCCTTGCACTTTTACCCATCACAGCTATGAAGTCAAAATCATCTGTTTCTGGGATCGAAGAATCGTGAGGTACCAGCACAATCTCACCCTCGGACAACCAGGTTCTTATGCCGCAATTTTCAGCGAGAGAGTAATCCACAAAGACCCCATCGTAAATTATCCTCCCATCTTCAAGAATCATGAATCTATCTCCTATGGTTTTTGCAAAATCAAGATCGTGAGTTGAGATGAGAATGCCTTTACCGCTTTCCTTCAAATTTTTCACGATTTTAAGAATCTCTTTAAGCCCCATCCCATCAACTCCAGCCGTTGGCTCGTCCATGATGATGAACTCAGGTTCCATTGCCAGAACTCCGGCAATCGCAACCCTCTTCTTTTCTCCTCCGCTGAGAGAGTTGCACAGCCTGCTCTCATATCTCTCGAGCCCGAGATTTCTGAGAATTTCTTTTATCCTGTCGTCATCCCTCATGCCAAGATTTTCAGGGCCAAAAACAACATCCTGCCATACGGTAGGAGCGACGATCTGATCGTCGGGATTCTGAAAGACAAAGCCAACAGCACGCCTGAGCTTAATCAGGGACTTTCTGTCATAGCCGACTCTGATTCCGTCAACAATCACCTCTCCCTTCTTCGGCTTCAGAAGTCCATTTAAATGCATCAAAAGAGTTGACTTGCCAGCTCCATTTCTTCCAAGCAGTATTGCTATTTCCCCTTTCCTCACCCTCATGTTCACTCCTTTTAGAACCTCTCTATCGCCGTAGGAAAACCACACATCTCTGAGTTCTATCAAGAGATCACCCCTGCTGCGATAATTGCGGCAATAACAACCAGAGCATAACCAATCCCGGATGATTTGTTTGATGGGTTTGGAATCTTCCCATTGTAGCATCTGGACTCCATTGCCATGTTGAGCTTTTCAGCCCTCTCCATTGATTTGATGAACATTGAATAGCCAAGCAGAGCCGAGGTCCTGAGCATGTTCTTTCTGCCGTAAAAACCGAGCCTCGATTCCGCAGACCTTTCAAGCCTCATGAGTTCATCAACGAATATCTGGATTGTTCGGTATATCAGGGTCATAATTTCTGCAACAAAATCAGGAAGTCTGAGTTTTCTCAGTGCAAAAAGCATTTCAGGGATTGAGGTTGTGACTATGAGATAAACCATTATTGAGAGAGAGGCATATGTTCTCAAAAACGTTTTAAAGGCCAGATCGATTCCTTCCCTGCTGAAAACCAAGAATATCTTTTCACCCGGAGTTATGAAGGCTATGACAAATAAAGCCGGAATTATGAAAAGTGTTGGGAGTTTCATGAATCTCAGATAGTTCAATCCTGATGAGTAAATCGAGATCAAAAAGAACAGAGTGAGAGCCACAGCAAACACTGTAATGGAGTTGAAGATGTAAATCAGAATAAAAGAGATAATTACGAAGTAAACATTGGCAACTCCTGTTACGATTTTCTTAGATTTCAGCTGGATTTCCTCAATTGTCCGGTGCATTTCCACTCGCTCTACTCTTTCCTACAACATAACCAACCACAAACGCTCCTATTGCTGATTGAACGCTGAACAGAAAACTCTCAATTTCACCACTTGGTGGTTCCCAGATGGGAGAGAACCACTGTTTGTAGCTGGGATCAATTTGCTTTATAGCCTCCTCTGCCTGATCGTCGGATCCTGTCCAGCTCTGAGCATATACGGTTACTGTGAGTAGATACAAAACCAAAAACAAAACTGGAATTAGTTTCTTCAAGCTGTCACCCCCTGAGTTGCTTTTTCCTCCGATGTCTGAGCAATGTATCCTATGAGCAGTGCTGCAAATATCCCTTCCACCACTGCAACAGGAATCTGCGTAAGAGCAAATATCCCCATGAATGTAAGTGCTGAATTAACAAAACTCACTCCGGGAAATGCAAGAGCAAGCTGGATTGATGTGACAACGTAGGTAAACCAGTCGGCAACAACGGCAACGATAAATGCATTGGTTTTGATGCTAACCCTATCCTTCAATCCCCTGTACACGATCCATCCCACCAAGGGCCCGATAATACCCATCGACGCATCATTGGCACCGAGGGTTGTTATCCCCCCATGTGCAAGCAACAATGCCTGGTAGAGCAGGACTATGGCTGAAAGGAACGCTGTAACAGCAGGACCGAAAAGCATTGTTGCAATTCCCGTGCCAGTCGGGTGGGAGCAGCTACCGGTTACAGGTGAGGGGATTTTCAGAGATGAGAGAACAAAAATAAAACCCCCAGCAACTGCAAGAAGTGTTTTGTTCTTTGGATTTTCGTCAACAAGCTTTTTCGCCCTCAATGCCCCGTAGGCTATAACAGGTAAAGACACAGCATACCAAACTCCAGCCCATAGAGGGGGGAGAAAGCCTTCCATTATGTGCATTGAACCACCTCACTTGACTTTTTGTCAAGTAAATTTGACAATACTTTAAATGCTTTTCGATACACGGATTTACCGAAACCATTATATACAACAAATTTGATTTAAGATCAAACATATTTGATTTAAGGTGATGTCATGGATGTTGTGATATTTGCAGCTATTTCAATTGGTGTAATTCATTCCTTCGCTCCCGATCATTATCTTCCCTTCGTTGCCATTGGCAGATCTAAAAAGTGGAGCAATGAAAGAATTATGCTGTTTTCATTAACCGGAGGGTCTGTTCACGTCCTCAGCTCAATAGCAGTGGGACTGCTGCTCTTTCTCGGCATAGACCTTCTCGGTATTGCAAGGATTCTTGAGAGCTTCTCTTCCTATGCTCTCATAGCAATAGGCTTGCTTTACGCTTTCGCTTCCCTCCTCTTGCCACACCATCACATAAAAACATCCTCAGCAGCATCTTTAATCGTCCTAAGCCTCTCACCATGCATACCCTTAATCCCCCTTCTGCTCATTCCCGGAATCAATGCACTGGCTGTTGCAGCAGTCTATGCAATCTCAACTTTAACCACAATACTAACTCTAACATTCCTCACAACCAGAGCATTCAGACCGCCAAAGGTGTTTCATGGAACGGAAGAATTTTTCGCGGGGATTATTATAGCACTGACCGGAGTTATAACCCACATTTTCGGGTTAAGGCCCGATAGATTCTCAATCAGTTGCAAACAACTTCGAAAATTGCTCATTCAGCTATAAACAAAATCGAAGATCATGACCTGGGAACCCATTTATAGGATGGCAGAATAATTTCATTATGGATGCAGTAAAAACAAAACCGGTTAAACTGGAAATAAAGAGTGGTATCGTCAAAAAGGCTGTTCATTTCGATGAGATTCCCATCTTCAGGCCCTATCTGGCAGGCATTTTTTATGAAGGAGAAGAAATTAGATCCATAAACTCCCCGATAGATCAGTCAAGGATTGCCGGATTCTTCAAACCTGATAAAAATGTTGTTGATAAGACGCTGGAAAGAGTTTACACGGAAGGAAGAGCAGAGGCGAGAAATATTCCAGGAGAGAGAAGAATGGAGATCATCCAGAAAGTTGCCGATTTGCTTGAAGAACATAGTGATGAAATGGCTGAAATTCTCATGCTCAACACAGGAAAAACCACGAAAACTGCAAAAGGAGAGGTTGAAGGAAGCATTGACAGGCTGAGAAAGGCAAATCTCGATCTCAAAAGAATTCAGGGGGATTTCATTCCCGGAGACTGGGATGAACACACCCTTGAGAGTGAGGGGATAATAAAGCGGGAGCCATTTGGTGTTGTGCTTGCAATTGTCCCATTCAACTATCCCCTATTTGATGCCGTAAACAAATTCGTTTACAGCTTTCTGCCGGGGAATGCTGTCATAATAAAGCCAGCATCAGCAAATCCAATTGCGTCCTTTTACCTCTCATCTCTCGCAGTGGAGGCTCGA
>JALUWC010000555.1 GCA_027019885.1 Geoglobus sp. | reverse complement strand
AAAGAGCAGAGAGTATCACAAGAGGTATCAGATTGCAATAAACAGCCCCCTGAGAAGAAAGATTCTTAAAATGCTGAGGGAAGGCAAGGATCTGAGTCAGATAAAGGAGGAGATCAAGCTGAAGGATGATGATCTGGAGTACCACCTTCAGATTCTTGAATGGGGTTTCTGCATAGACAGGGATGGGGAGAGGATAGAAGTAACAAAGGAGGGGGAGGTAGTTGACCACATCGAATGATTTTGTTGTTGCATGTGCCCAGCAGAGGATAGTGAGAGATGTTGAGACGAACAAGTCCAAGGCACTTAGTTTGGTAAAGAGAGCGATACAGGTAGATGCAAAAATTGTTGTGCTTCCTGAAGCATCCAACACCGGATTGATAGCAGAGAATTATCAGAATGCTGGAAACGCCGAGGAAGAACTTGATCTTATACTCAAGCTTTCAGACAGAAAAAACATTCTAATAATCGCAGGAGTTGTTGAAAAGGAAAGAGATAGGCTTTACAACTCAGTTTGCCTGATTTACAGAGGGGATATTGTAGGGAAATACAGAAAAATACTTCCCTTTCCTCTAACAAACGAGAGAGAGTATTTCACTCCGGGAAAAGAAATCGGGGTTTTCGAAACACCATTCGGGAATGTTGGAATTTTGGTCTGTTATGAGATAAGGTTTCCTGAGCTTTCAAGGACATTGATGAAGAAAGGGGCGGATATTATTGCAGTTCCGGCTGAATTTCCTTCAGTAAGAATCGAGCACTGGAAAACACTGATCAGGGCGAGGGCGATTGAGAATCAGCTATATGTTATCGCATCAAACTGTGTTGATGATACGGGAAGATATAAAGGACACTCTGCAATAATTGATCCCTACGGAAATGTTCTGAATGAAGCTGGTGAACTCCAGGAAATAATTTTTGCAGGAATAAGCCTTGATCAGGTTGAGGAATGCAGGAAGAAACATCCTTTTCTTGAGGATTTGGAGAATGTTGAGAAAGTAATTTAGTTTTGAGACCCTGCTGTCAGTGTGGGGGTTCTGGCAGACCTCTTCTGGTCAGTAAAATCTCGTGCTCTTTTATGTTGTATTTGCCGTATAGTTCAGCATTTTTCTTTCGCAAGCTCTTATAAGTTTGTTTTTCATTTGTCGTCGTTTTGTAGTGATTGTTGAACTCACAATGCACCTCAATCTCTAAAAACTAATCTGAACAGTCTCTCTGGGTTGCCGAAAATGCATCCGACTGACATTATCTGAAGCAAGTAAGCTGTCTACGCTGAAAAATCCATAACTTCTGGCCTTGCCCTCATAAATAGCTTGTCAAGTTTGATTTCCGGTAGAGACATAATAACGCTATCGTAAAAAGCAAGTTTTAAGTAACCTTTATCAGAATTAATATAGCCAAATTTTGAGAGGTGAGAGAGTGGACAGAGATTCTGAAAAACATGATGTTGAGAGACTGCCGTACACAGAGTATGTAAGGAAAATGATGAATCCTGAAAAGATTTTTAGCAAACCAGAGCCTCTGAAAGGTATAAGAGTGGTAGAAATTGGAACTCTCGTTCTTGGCCCAATGCTTCCAACGTATCTGGCTGAATTTGGGGCTGAAGTCATAAAGGTCGAGCTTCCTGGGATAGGAGATACAATGAGATCTTTGACACCCTTCGCCAAGTTTTACAAGAACCTCGCTCTTGGATTTGAGGCATCCAACAACAGCAAGTACCATATCTCCATCAACCTGAAAACTCCTGAAGGCAAGGAGCTCATGTACAAGCTCGTAAGAAAAGCAGATGTGCTGGTTGAGAACTTCAGACCCGGCACCACCGATAAATGGGGTCTCGGATACAGACAGCTGAGCGAAATAAACCCCAGGCTCGTGTACATCAGCATGTCGGGCTTCGGTCAGTGGGGGCCTTTCACAGTCAGACCGAGCTATGATGCTGTTGCTCAGGCAACATCAGGCCTGATGGAGGCCACTGGCTTCAAGGAAGCTATGCCACTGAAAGTAGGAGACTGGATCGGAGACTACTATGGGGCCTTGATCGGAGCATTTGCGGTGATGGTTGGGCTTTATTACAGGCAGAAGAGTGGAAAAGGTCAGTACATTGACCTTTCCCAGGCGGAAAATCTTGTGAGGAATATGGACTGGACGTGGCTTTATGTGCATCTCACAGGTAAGAACAGAGAGAGGACTGGAAACAGGGATGTTGCAGTTGTTCCATCTGACATAGTCAGGGTGAAGGATGGCTATGTTGCCATAGCTGCTTTCAGGGAGGACGAGTTCAGGGGGCTGTGCGAGGCTATGCATCGCCACGATCTGTATGAGAGATATGCTGACATAGAAGAGAGGCAGAAGCCCGAAAATCAGGAGGAGATATACGCGGCTATGCATGAATGGGCTAAGAACAAAACTGTCAGTGAGATTGAGGAGATTGCCGGGAAGCACGGATTTGCCGCAGCAAAAGTTATGAGCGCCAAAGATCAGTACGAGGACGAGCACTGGAATGAAAGAAAGGCTGTATGGAAGTATGAGGACATGGTATGGGGCGAGCTTGCAGAAGTTGCACCCGTTCCAAAACTCAGCGAGAGTCCAGGAAGAATAAAGTGGACCGCAAGACCGCTTGGCTTCGACAACGAATATGTCTTTGTAAAGCTGCTGGGAATGAGCATAGATGAGTTGAAGGAGCTTTACAGAAAGGGCATCATAGGAAAGTACACAAAGGAAATTCCGAGAACCTGCCCACCAGACGACTGGGACAGAAAATCAGGGCTCTTTTTCCCGGAGGTGAGGGTGGATGAGTGACTGGGTTGAATGGGCCAAAGAGAACTGCAATGTTACAAAGGCAAAGGACAAGCCTGAAGCCCTTGACGATGTGCTTGTGCTTGACCTGAGCTACGGAAATTTTGCTGGGCTTTTCTCCTCGTCACTGCTGGCGGAGTTTGGAGCGGAGGTAATCAGGATCGAACCTCCCGGTGGGGACATAGCCAGGAAGATGACTCCGTTTGGTCTGAAGATCAAAGACACCGGCTTAGCTTACATAGTCGAGGGCAGAAACAAGTTTCACATAACCCTCAACATCGAGAGCGAGGAGGGCAGGGAAATATTCAAAGAGATGGCAGAAAAGGCTGATGTTGTTATAGAGACCTTCAAGCCGGGATACATGGACTCCCTCGGTATCGGCTACAGGCAGCTGAGCAAATTAAACCCCAAGCTGATCTACACGGCCATATATTCCTTCGGGCAATTCGGTAGGAAAGCAGCATCTAAGATGCCCGATTACGACGTGATCAATCAGGCGATGGGTGGAATAACCTGGACGACAGGAATTCCGGAAGAGTATGAGGAGTATCCCGAGCACACCAGGGTTCCGACGAGAATGGGGCCCTGGATGGGATGGTACGTTGGTGGAGGATTCGCAGCATTTGGAATAATGGTTGCGCTCTTCTGGAGAACCATCTCGGGAAAGGGTCAGTTCATCGATGTTTCAGAAGCTGAGGCTATGGCTAAAGTTCAGAATTATTACATCCAGTATTACCATACCTTCAGGGACACAATAAACAGAGTTGCGAACTTTGATCCTGCAGTGTATCCATACACTCTGGCAAAAGTGAAGGAAGGAATGGCGTTCATCGCAGGCTTCAGTGACGTGAACTGGAAAGCGTTGTGCACAGTACTTGGCAGAGAGGACTTGATTGATCAGTATCCCACAATTAAAGAGCGTCTGAATCCGGAAAACTGGCCCAAAGCTCTGAAGGAGCTTGAGACGGTTACGGCTAACATGACGACGGAAGAGCTCATTCAGGCGACCCTTGAGTATGAAGGGGAAGGTACAGCAGTTGCCGGAGAGCTTTTAACACCAGAAGAGAGCTTTAACGTTGAGAACTGGTGGCTTAGAGGGGCACTGATGAAAGTCAGAGACCCGTATTATGGGGAGCTTGCCGTGCAGGGTATCGCTCCGAAGCATGAAAAAACGCCCGGCAGGATAAAGTGGCTCTGCAAGCCAGTGGGAGAGGACAACGAGGCTATCTACAAGAAGTACCTCGGCTATGGGAAGTCAAAACTTGAGGAACTCAAAAACAAGGGAGTGATTTAAACTTCTTTTTCTCTTTTTGTGAGATTTGATGCCAGCAACACAGCGAACCCCACGACGAGCACGGCTACACCTGTGAAGGGATATTTAATGTAGCTCAGAGCCAATCCTACTGCAAATCCCCCAACAACGGCTTCAAAACCTCTTTCGAATTTTGTGTGCACCAGTGCTATGACGAGGGGTAGCGCTGACAGCAGAAGGGTGGATGACATGACTGCAAGCTCGACTATGTATGCCGGTCTCATGGATGCGAAAATTGCGACAGCCAAGGTCAGCACAACTATTGCAGCCCTTCCTGCCATCTGACTCTTTGTTATATCTCTTGAGACCATGGACGAGAGGCTCAGGATTATGGAGTTTGCGGTTGTTATCGCTGCAGCAAGAATGCTTATGCCAACAAGCAATGAAAGCCATGATGGCATCAGGGAAAGCATTGTTGGTGTTACGAGGTCTCTGTCCCTTATCATAGGAAATGCTCCACCTTCTGCCATCACTCTGAGCATCAGTCCGATGAGCGTCACCATCACGGTGTAGAGCAGTCCAAACAGGCCGAAGTACACCACCATCCTCTTCAATGCTTTCTCGTCTTTGGGTATAAAGAGTCGCTGGAAAACCTGCGGATTGGTTAAGGCGAAGAAGAACCATGGCACTGTGAGCTTGATGAAGAGCTGGGGCGTCCATATCCTGTTAGGCACCTGCATAAGTTCTCCCAGCTTTGAAACCTCGCCAGCAAACCCGGGGTTTAGGAGATAGATGTAAATGACCGCAAGCAGCGCTGCTGAGAGCATTATGACTCCCTGCACAGCATCAGTCCATGCGACACCTCTCAACCCTCCTATGAAAGCCCAGAGTGCAATGAGGACGGCAGAGATAACTATTGCAGTGTAAAAATCAATTCCCGATAGCTTCTCCATGACGAGGGACACTCCTATGAGCTGACTTGATGTGTATGGGATGAGGGCGAGGAGAGAGATCAGGGCGATGGCCAAAGCTGTTCTCTCGCCGAATCTCTTACCTATCAACTCTGCCGGAGACACTGCATTCAGCTCCCTTGACATCTTCCAGATTTTAGGTGCGTAATACGAGAGGAGCATGAGCGTGCCGGCAAGATAGAACATCTCGAAGCCGTAAGCTCCAACACCTGTTGCATAACTCAATCCGACAAGCCCGACCATCATGAATGCTGAGTAGGTTGTTGCAGCATAGGTCATGGCAGATACAAACCCGCTAACGTTTCTG
>JALUWC010000554.1 GCA_027019885.1 Geoglobus sp. | reverse complement strand
AAACGACGAGGAGCTATGTTCAGAGGCAGGAGAAAATCCATCAGGCTAAGCTCTCTCAATTCTAGGAAGCCACAGGCTTTAGCCTGTGGAGGATGTCACACTCTATTGTGTTATAAATCTCATTTCCTGCGAGGGTTGCCGATGTCATTTCTTCGTAATCATAATCGTATTGATGGCTTAAGCCGTTGTAGTAGTGATGATAAACCTTAAGCTCAATGACTGTAATCGAATATGTCCTATTGACTGCTGAAATTGTCTTTGTGTTTTCTCTGTAACCCTGAGCAATAAATTCATCAACCTGTGTGCCACCCTGAAACTGCACCCAACTTCCCGACCATGCCGCCGTTGATGGGTTAAAGCTATAAGATACAGTTCCATACTTATTAGAAAAATGACTCTTGAAATATGCTTTTAACGTGAAAGTGTCAAGCCCTGAAGTGTTTGCGTAATTCTGAATCACATGCCACAAAAGATTATTTGTTTCATTCTGATTCGCTATTATTGACGCCGTAACATTCTGATAATATTCCTCTACTGCTTGCTTTGCCAATGCTTTAGCCTCTGTAAGTGTTGAACCATTCGATAACGCTTTTAGAAGTGTGTATTTAGCTAAAGACCATGCATAATTTTTGGTATATTCTGATATGTCTTGTCCAAAGCCATAAATATTCTGGTCTCTTGCATAAATCTCTTTCAGATCTAAACGGGTATTAACAGCGTTCTGAATTGTGCTTGATGTTAGCTTAGCTTGATAATCAGATATTAGCTGCTGATAATCTTCTGACTTCTGCAATCCAAGCCAATAACCAATAATACCTATTGGTCCAAGAACAACTGGCGTAAGGTAATCAATTAATGTGAGTGCTGTCACTTGCCCAATCAGAATACTGAGCATCAAAGCCGCCATTACTGCTTTTCTCTTATCGCCCATGCTCTCACCCCATAAAAAAAAGAGTAAAGGCTTAGTCTTGTGATGCCGCTACAATCAAAGCCCCAACGCTCACGATCAGCATTATGAAAGCATTTGTGGCATCTGCCAGATACGTGCTTATGTCTATGCCAACACTGGTTAAATAGCCAGCCGCCGCCAATGGGAGACCAATAGCCACCGCTAAAGCTCCAATCTCAATAGCGGTTATTTTTCTGTTGCTTTTCTTCTCTTTTCCTTTAGCGAATACAACCAAAGCAGATACCACCACCCCGACAAAGCCAAAGTCTGTGACCCATGTTAGGTTAATGCTTCCAAGCCCAAAGACCCCAATACCAAAGATAACAAAAGCCACCAATGCCGCCGCTTCCACCATGTCAATCCTTCCTTTCTTAAAACCACCGCCATAATACCGCTTATATCTCGCCATCTCACCTCACCTTTTCTTCCTTCCTCCTCTCTTCCTACTCCCACCTGCCAGACTCTCATACTTCCTAACTCTCACCCATATCAACACCAGCACCGCCAAAAAGCCCAGTATTGCTGGAATTGTCCCAAAATGCTCCTGAATCCACTGCTTTATCCAGTCACCTGCGATCACATCTAACAACAGTTCAGCCAATGCCAGCAGACCAAAGGTAATTATCAGCTCTGTGTGCTGGTGCTTCATTTCAAAATAGAAAATAAGTTTACAATTTATAAAACCGCTAAAAAATTACGCCTGATCCAAAAAGTCCTTCAGCACAGGTAATGCTTCTGGGTCTGACATAGCTATTTCCATAAATGTCTTGAGTGCTTTCTCAACCTTCTGAAGCCTCTCCTTCAGAGCACGATTTTCAAGAACCACAGCCTCAAGTGCTTTATTAAATTCGGCTCTAACTTCCTCTTTTGCTCTTTCAATCTCCTTTGCTCCAACATTCGAAAGAACATTCAAAACAGGCTCAACTTTCAAATACTCCTGTTTAAACCATTCAACATCATACTCCGGACTTTTATCATAACCAAGCCTGTCAATCACATGTCCAAGAAAAAACTCACTTGCAACAGCATTAACACCATGCAAAGTGCAAAGCGACTTAAATAGATCTCTAAATTCATGAAGATGAACGTGGTAGCGATTCAAACCATTCTGCTCTATAATCCCAATCCTCTTTGCGATCTTGGTCAGCATATTCCCAAGCAACCGGGATGTCAATGGGACATACTCCTTTTTCCTACGATTATACACTACAAAAAGCTCATCTCTGCCACAATCGAGTCTCTCTTTTAACCAAGATTTAATCAACATCTTCGCATCTTCTCCCAAAAAAGTATAATACTTCTTAATCTCTGTTTTGCTAACTTTAGATCTAAAAAGATCTATTCTAATAGGCTCTTTCTCATCAAGCTTATCAATAATCTGCTTCCATGCAAATTTGTTAAACTGATCGTATTCCGATGCAGCAAGAGCTGCCTGAAAACAAACCATATATGCAGCCTTATAGGGTTGAGGAGCATGGATAATTATTTCCCGAAGTTCCGCAATGGTCAAAGGTGGCAATGTAACAGCCCTAAGCTTATCAGCCTCACTTGGCTGAAAAACTCTATTTATCTCCTGCCTCGATAGTTTTGGCAAAAATACTCGGTGATACTCATAGAAACTCTTAACTGCTTGAAACTTATTTTTCCTGTCTTTTACCCCAGTCTTCTGCTGCTTTATGTATTCTAAAAGGATATCCAAATGTGAATAAAGAGTGTCCCGGTCACCCGTTTTAGCCTCATTCAGCATTTCCTCAGCAGAACTCCAATATCTTGACTCTTTAACCCATTCGAGATACTTAAGAAAATAATATACATAACTCCTTGCTGTAGATGGCTTTAAATCGTATGCCCACCTTTTAATACAATCCTCTCGGATATCAAAGGATTCCATGCCCTTATATGGCACAAAGATATCAGCTATGCACTATTATTTAATTTTTTCTGAACCCATGCTGATATGTATTAATATCCCACCGACCCCATTCGATATAAACTTATACCACTTCTTTTTTCGTGGAATTATTTGATCGCCAAAAACAAGAGCGGACAAAATTCCGGATTTGAGATTGATTTTTGAAAAAAGAGAGGGATACAAGTCCACAGGAAGATTGGCAAAAGAGCTTCCAACCAGACCGCAGAAATTTCATTGGTGAAATATATATTATCGGAAACTATACTGAATCTGAGGTGCTCGAAATGGAGCTGGTTGAACTGCTGAAAGACCTCACTTTAATTCCGGGAATTTCAGGATATGAGGACTACATCAGGGAGAGACTTAAAGAATGGCTCACACCCTATGCTGAATTTCATGAGGACAGGATAGGGAACCTTATCGTTGAAATTGGGGATGGGAATGACAGAGCAATTTTTATGGCCCACATCGATGAGATCGGACTGATAGTAACCGGTATAACCAACGACGGAGAGCTCACCTTCAGAAAGATTGGAAGAATTGATGACAGGCTGCTCTATGGAAGACACGTTGATGTTATAACTGAAAATGGGAAGGTGGATGGAGTTATTGGGGCAGTTCCGCCTCATCTCAACATCGAGGGCGAAATGGAGACAGCACCTTGGCACAGATTGAGTATTGACATTGGTGTAGAGAGTAGAGAAGAGGCAATCGAACTGGGTGTCAAACCTCTGGACTTTGCTGTTTTCAAAAAGCACTTTGCAGTCCTAAACAACAGATTTGTCTCATGCCGTTCTCTTGATGACAGATTTGGAGCAGCTGTGCTGCTGGAAGTCATAAAGCATTTTGCTGAAACTGGAATTGAAGGCAGTATTGATGGAAAGCTCATCTTTGCCTTCACCGTTCAGGAAGAGAATGGATTGAAAGGAGCCAGATTTTTATCAAACAGCTTCTTTCCGAAATATGCGATAGCGGTGGATTCCTTTGGTTGCTGCAACATTCTGACAGGTGATGTTAAGCTTGGGGATGGACCGGTGATAAGGGCAGTAGATAACTCAGCCATATACTCGAGAAGATTAGCCAGAAGAGTGATGGACATAGCCGAAAAGGCAGGAATTCATGTGCAAATTGGAACCACAGGCGGAGGAACAGACTCATCCGCATTCGAACACAAGAGCGAGATTCTCACTCTCAGCGTTCCGGTCAAATATCTGCACAGCGAGGTGGAGATGATTCACATTGGAGATGTCAGGGCTTTAGTGGAACTTTTAATCAATACTGTCAGAGAACTCTGAGGTAAATGCACTGCGATCATACTGTTTTTCAAAATCCTCAATAATCTCCTTTAGCATTCTCAGATATTTTCCTGTTTCCACAGCTCCTTTCTCTGTTATTTCCACTGAAGTTCTGGGTCTGTCAGCTATAATCTTCTTGATCCTCACATACCCTTCTTTTTCAAGCCTTTTCAGGTGAGAGTCGAGGTTTCCGGGAGATATTTCAAGAATCTCGACCAATTCTTTAAAAAGAACCTCTCCTCTCGGTAACAGGTAGAGCATTATGCTCAGTCTGATTGGGTTGCCGAGAGCGTGGTTTTCTATGAGCTCCCGGAACATTTGCTCACCTTAACACCCTGAAGGCAGTGTACATGTATGCCAGAACAGTTATACCGAAAGCTGATGCAACGCAAAATCCTGCATAGGCCATCTGAGCTGTTTGAATTTGCGGTACGACGAGAACTGCAAGTGCAGGTATTGCAAATGCCGGCACCATCTCTAATTCGGATCTCTGTGTGGAGCGCTTGAATGTCAGAAACATCCCGAATATCGAGAGGCTGATGAATGAAAGAAAGCCAATTGCGATTGCTGACATCTCTTCAACTCCATTCTGCAAAAGGAATGATGGGATAATCATCCATCCAGTTATGGAACCAGTAACCCAGGAAAGAACAATGCCAAGTCCAAAACGTGCTGAGCTCCGGGTCTTGCTTCCATAGCTTTTAAACAGATTTCTCATTCTTTTCAGTATTTTTGAGGATATATACGCCACAACCAGCAAGGCCGATATCCAGTATATGGCTGTGAGCTGCCAGGGTATTGTGCTTAATGGTGTGATGATTATGTAGTAAACAATCATTACGACCATCCATACCTGAAACTGGATTGCGGTGTATATCTTCTCCGCAGATATCAGTTTATCTTCTATTCTTTCAATCGCCTCTTTAAGTTCGAAAATGTTCTGTTCCATGGTATTATTATTTATCTGAGGATATATAAAACAAATTGTTATTCTGAAATTCAGAGGCTGTAATGGACTGGTGAAATTTTTCTAAACATTCTTTGCAGGTTTTTCATAGTCTCAACACTGAGGTGTGCTAAGCAAAAGTGTTAAAAACTTTCATGGTTTTTCTGAAGGTTGATTTTCAGGTCGTTTATATCTGTCTAACTCATAATTATTATTAAGATTATTATCATTATGT
>JALUWC010000553.1 GCA_027019885.1 Geoglobus sp. | reverse complement strand
GCCGGGGAGCGAGATAGGGCTTTCAAACATAATCGTGGTGTCTCAATCTGAAAGAGAGGAAGCAGAGAGAATTCTTGATGAACTCAGAAAGGCTGGAGCAATTCTGTCTTACCTGCCTTATGAAGAGCATGACAGAAGAATGGCAGAAATTCAGGGTGTAGCTCATTTTCTTCTGTTTCTGTTCGCATTAACATTGAAGGACAGATTCAGGGAGGAATACGGCATAGCATCGCCAATATTCTTGGTTATGCACAAGCTCGCAAGCAGGATACTAAATCAGGACTGGAGGATGTACTACCAGATTCAGAAAAATGCCGAGAACCTGCGAGAGGAGATTGTTGAGAATGCAGGGCTGCTCCATGAACTGATGAAGGACAGAAATGAGTTCAGAGAGCTTGTTGAGAATTTAAGAGAATCATTTCAGAATTATAGGGACTCGACATTCATTCTTGATGCATACAAAGCCACTGTGGAGGTTGATGGGATTGATGAGCTCAGGGGTTACATCAGAGCTCTTGACTCGATGATTCTCAGGCTGATTGAAAGCAGAGTATCTGCTGGGAAAAAGGTGGCCATTGAGAAAAGGAGGATGAACGAACCTGTTGAGATATCCCAGATAGAGGATGTAAAGCTAAGGGAAATCATACGGAAAACCGAGCTCAACCCCCTTTACATCTCAGATATATTCGAGAACATAATGAGGCTTACTAAAGAGGAAGAGTACAGAACTCTCGGAATAAGGAAAAAAATTGCGGTTCTTGGCCCGCAGGGAAGCTTTTCTGAGGAGGCAGCTCTTAAACTCATAGGCTCAAGACTGCCAATAGTCTATAAGGGCAGTGTCGATGGGATATTCGAGGCTGTTCAAAGAGGGGAGGCTGATTTTGGGCTTGTCCCAGTTGAGAACTCCTTGAATGGGACGGTAATCCAGACTCTGGACTCTCTGCTCAAATACGATGTCGAGGTGTTTGCGGAATATGAGTCTGAAATCAGGCATAACCTGGTGGCAAGAAGAAAATTAAGTCCAAAGGAGATCCATGTTGTTTTCTCTCATCCTCAGGCCATAGCTCAGTGTGCTGAGTTCATAAACAATTACTTGCCTCATGCGGAGATAAGGTACACAAGAAGTACAAGCGAGGCAATAGAGATGCTCGACGAGAGATCTGCTGCAATAGCGTCAAATCTCGCTGCAAAGCTATACAAGCTTTACACCATCAAAAAGGATATTCAGTCAAACACCTCAAATAAAACCAGATTCTATCTGATAAGGAGGCAGAATGATAGCAGGGATGGAGATGTAACATGCATATTTTTTGGTGTGGACGACAGGCCAGGATCTCTCTATAGAGTTCTGGAGGTGTTTTACAGACACAACATAAATCTGAGAAAGCTTGAGAGCAGGCCCTCAGGAAATAGACTCGGAGATTACATCTTTTTCGCTGAGGCAGAGAAAAAGCTTGACGCAGGTATTGTTGATGAGTTGCAAGGAAAAACGACATTCTGTAAAATAACCGGATTATTCAAAAAGATTGATAAGCTTGATGTATTCTTAGGGTGATTTTATCTCCCAAAGTTGGAGAACACCATCAGAAAGAAGATCCCGAAAAGCAATGCAAACATGAAGATCATGTAGTTCCTCTGCTTTTTCTTATCCTCACTGTATTTCTGCTGGCATTCTCTCCCGCAGAAGATATTCTCAGGCTCTATTGCCTTTCCACAAACAATGCAGTGCCTGTGGGGGATGATTGCTGGCATACTCTGGAATGGGTAGAGAAGTATAAAAACTTAATCACTTCTGCTTCTTTAATTGGGATATGTAGTGACGAACCTCTCCTGGCATATGTATCTCGTAGTCTGAATAACCCACTTCAAAAATGAACTTCTCATTTATGGGCATTTCTGATTTCAGCCTGAGTGAAGGCTTATCATCGTTGAATTCGCTTTCCAAGTGAAAAACATCAGAGAACAACCTTGAAATCAGCACTATATCTCTCATACTTTGAGCGTCCTTGATCATCAGACAAACAACAGACCCCTCTCTCCCTTCGACTTTATTCATGAGATTTGACAGAAACAGATACGTCTTTTCAAGTCCGTGCACAAGAATGAGCTCGGATATGAGGCTCAGATAAACTGAGATATCTCCTCTGTACGAGTCTATGGTTTTTGACAGGATTATGTTGATCTCGTTTAGATTTGCTATGTTGAAGTTTCTTGAGCTGAAGGTCTGTATGTTTGGCTTGCTGTTGTATGACTCGATTATCCTTCTGATGGTTAAGGGATTTTCTGAAAAGAACCAGATAATATTTTCAGATAGTTCGAGACATATTGTATATCCAAATGATACCCCGCTGAATCCAGATTCTGCAATAACCAGATAATTCCTCATCATTCACTCCCACATCACCGAGTGATATGGAAACTTCAGTTCACAATTTATTAATGTTTTGTTTGATTTCTACTGATAAATTTTTCATCATTATGAGGTGCTACCACCTGATATGACCCTCAAAACCTTTATTTCACCCTCCTGAGCCTTTGAATCAATCGGTACAGGCTCTGTTCCCCTGACAACCACCACCGTCTCGGGATTTATCCCTATCTTCTCAAGAAGCTTTGAGTATGTTTCACCTTCTTCAGCCTCCACAGTTCTCTCCTTAAATTCAAAACCCCCTAAAAAAGTGAATTTTACCTCAATCCTCTTCCGGGAGGATTTCTTTTGCGACTTCATGGATGTCTCTATTTTCAACAGGATTTTTAATCTCATCGACATTTTTCATCAGCAGCTTTTCATCCTTCATGCTCTCTTTTTTTGTCCCTTTTCTCTTGAACAGTCTCCAGTTAAATCTCCTCATAACAGATCACGATAATACAGTCTGCTTTCTTTCTATATTAATCTTCTCTGATAAGGAACCTAAATTTTAGGCTGAATATTATTTAAAAGCGCCCAGCAAATCCGGTCTTCCCCTTTCAGAGAGAAAATTTCTCAGGGCTGATTTAAGCCCAGCAACATCACCGTCTCTGGCAATTGATGGTATGATCCTGCACTCAGGCACTCCGGTCTTCTCCGATATGTATCCCAGAGCCGCTTTTGCGTTATCAACCCTATCCATCTTGTTTGCGCACACAAAAACCTCTATGTCAAGATCCTTCAAGAAATCCACCATCTCCACATCTACAGGAATGTGTCCCCTTGACTCCCATCTTTCAACAACCTCTCTGAACGACTTTGAATCGATAACAACAACTCCTGCCCAGATTCGGTCTGAATTCTCCTCAATGTACCTCACAATAAAATCCTTGACTCTCTCACTGAACCTTTTGCTCACACCCCTGATGTAACCAAAACCCGGCAGATCTGTTGCGAGAAAGTCGCGGTATCTAAAGAAGTTTGGGCTGATTGTTGTGCCGGGTTTCTTCCCCTTTCTCACCTCAACTCCAAAGAGCTGGGAAAAAACCGTGGATTTTCCAACGTTTGATCTACCAGAAAATACAAATTCAACGTTAACCGGGCCAGAGTCCATAGTATGCGTTTAAAACCATTGTTAACATTCCAATCACAAAACCGAGAGCCAGTATTGTTTTCGGGCTTACCTTGATCTGGGTCTTCTCCTCTTCAAAGTACCTCATTATTCCTGCTGAGGACATCAGAGGTGGTGAGGTATCTTTCTTAGCCATGGGGAAGAGTATTAAACTGATTGTATTTTAACTTTGCTATGTTCAGAGTCCTTGATGTGATGAGAAATGAAACTGGGTTTCTCGTCAGAGATGGTGAATTGAGATTTGAGGCCTCTGATGTTCAACATGACTACATCCTAATTCCCGCATTCTTCAATGCTCACACCCATATTGGAGATTCGTTCATTGAGGCACCACCAATGCCTCTTGAAAAGCTTGTGGGGCCTGAAGGATACAAGTTCAGAAAACTTCAGGAGGCTGATGGGAATGAGATAGTTGAGGGAATGAGAAGGTCAATTGATATGATAAAAAAGACATCCTCAACGTCTCTTGAGTTCAGAGAGGAAGGTCTGGAAGGATTCAGGCTTTATCTCATGGCAGATCGGGAGAGAATACTTCTGGCACTGTCAAGACCATCATCTGCTGAGGAGGCTGAAAAACTTTCAGAAGTATCTCACGGCTTTAACTTCAGCAGTGTCAGGGATCACGATTACAGCCTTCTTGAGGAATGCAGGGAAATGGCGAGGAGAAAGAGGCTTATTTTTGCGATACATGCAGGGGAGATGGACAGTAACGATGTTGAAGGCGCATTAGCACTTGAACCTGATTTTGTTGTTCACATGAACATGGCCGAAAGAGATCAGCTCATTCAGACAATGGATGAGGGAATCTACATTGTGTCCTGCTTCAGATCAAATGCCTTTTTCAATGTTTTCAGAAAAGAAGCCTATACAATGCTTTCTGACTATGAAAAATGGATGATCGGGACAGACAATGCCATGATTGCCACTCCATCAATGCTGGATGAACTCAAATTTGCAAGTTATTTCATAGACCCTGAAAGGCTTTTCAGAGCAGCAGTCAGGAACCCTTTTTTTGAGAGCTACATGCTGATAAAACCCGAAAAGATGCGTGGCAGGGGGAATGTAATTCCATCTGTAATCAGGAGAGCAGAGAGCTGCGATGTTGTGGAGATAATAAGGGAGAAAATAAAATTCTCCTGAACACATGGTCAGATGTTCTCTCCCCTGTACACACCTCTATACCCTTCTGTTTCACTGTCAAGAGTGAAAAAGACGAGCTGAACAATTCTTGCATTCCTTTTAAGCCATATTCCCTTTTCATTGTAAACAACCAGTCCCACCTCACTTCTGCCCTCATAACCGGCATCCCACACAGCAGTAAGAACATTTGCTCCGGCTCTTATCAAACTCGATCTGGGTCTTGCAAGAGCCATCATGTTTTCCGGAATTTTCACAATTTCATTTATGTATGCTCTGTAGTATCCCTTCTGAAGATAAACCCAGTCATTGCTGAACTCTATCTCCATGACTTCGGGCAGCTCCCTCATGCTGTTATCAAAATCGAGCCTCCCTTCCCCATTTATCTTTCCTATCTTTCTGAGAGTGCAGTCAAATCCATTTGGCTGAAGCTGGGTTTCGAGATCTACATAGTCTGAGATGAGGTTTTTTTCCAGTATCAGTCTTCTTATTTCTTTTTTTGATATGCAGCTCATATCTCACCTCCTCCAGCCAAACCTCCATCCCCTTCTCGCTGAAATGCTGGTGAAGTCTATGTAGTAGGCGTCAACCTCGTCGTAGCTTTTAAGGGCTTTTGCGATTTCAACAGCAATTATGTGTGCACAGGGTTTTCTGGCTCTTAAATTTATCTGAAAG
>JALUWC010000552.1 GCA_027019885.1 Geoglobus sp. | reverse complement strand
AATTACCGAAAGGAATGTTGAACAGAAGCTTGGAGGAAACCTCGTCAGGGTCTGGATAGACGAGCTTGGAGTGGTGGGGACAGCTTACTTCTATGTTGGCGGAGCTCCAGCTTACACGCCTACGCCGAGCTATACGCCCACCTACGTGCCGACTTACGTTCCAACACCAGAATACACCCCGGAGATAATACCCACAACAACAGAAACGCCACAAGTTGAAAGTCCGTTTGATCCGAATAAGAAATATAGAATAATACTCGAAGTAGCTCATGTTCCTATTATTGTTGTTAGTATGGGTCCAATCTATGGGAGTAAAATCACTGGCAACACATATCATGTAGTATATGACAGACCATTTGGTTATACATATAGGATTTTATGGGGAGATGGATACATTTCGGGCGAGATCAGGATAACCTTTGACGAAAGTTACAGCATAACAGCAATATATGGTATTGAGAAGTATATAAATAATTCTGGAGTAGTAGTTCGTGAACTTAAATTGACCTGCGAGAATCTCAGAATGCCGATAATCAAAGTAGATCCGTTAGGCAATGTATATTATGATGAAATTAGGGATGTTGAATTGCTATCTTCCTCTTGCACGGGGTACATAAGTGAAATAGGTATGGGAACGAGAAAAATCAATGGATTAAAAGCAAAATTCGAGGTGATTGAATGATGAATCCAAGAAAGGTGTTAGGGGAAGCTGAGTACGGTAAATATAAAAAGGCGCACGAATCACTATCAAAAGAAATCTCAGAACTGCAGGGAGTTTCAGTAAATTACATTTTAACAACCGCAATAAAAAATAAAATGATAGAAAGAATAGAGTTACGTGAAGTAAAAACAAAAGAAAAACCAGAATGCGAAACGCTAAAATCCGAACATGCAAGGTGGAGTAATCTCGCAACCATATTTTTTAAAATGGCTGCTGAGGCTAAAAATGAGGAGGAATCGAGAGTTTTTGAAAGAGCTGCAAGATCAGCTAGTAATAAAGCTAAGCAGTATTATGAGCTCTATTTGAGAGAGTGCAAAAGAACGATAAGAATGGGAGGACAGAAAAGAACAGTTTGCTGTGGACCGTACAACAGCCCATATCCGAACTTCGCTCATTTTCCAATTGTACATCCACAAACAGTAAGCATAAGTTTTTCTGAGGTAATTGAGGCGTATATAGATAAGCTCCATATTACTGCCCCATCTCCTGGCGAGTGGACAGAGAATGCTGTTTGGATTAGGATCTGGTCTGGAAAGGAAGGAAATGTTGATTTACTTAGCGGAAACTATAGAATATATGCCATTTACGAAGATACGTCTTTTGCTTCGCTTGGAAATGTCAAAGCCTGTGTGATCTATGAATTCTAAAATAACAACAAAAACAAAATGTCGATGGTTTCTTTCACTCTTTTTTATCACTACAATTTTAATCGCTGGATGTGTTTCCCCAACACCACCAAAAGTCACCGAAATCAGCCTTGACCTCCTCACAATCTTCCAGAACAACTCCGCCTACGATGCGGTAGTAATTATAAACTCTACTTCAGGCGAGAGAAAAATTCCGGTGGATGCCTTCTTCGTTGAAACTGGAGAGAGATTTTTCTTCTTCGGCGACACTGCAAACGTAAGCGTGCTTCGACCTGGAAACGACAGCGAAACGATCGAAGCTGGCGACATCTACGTGGTGCACCTTTTACCCTCTGATAAATACCTAGAAATTCGCCCCCAGAGCCACGATCTCAGAATACTCGCTCACCTGACTGTTAAGCCAGATGCAAGAACATTTGCAAACGCAACAGGATACATTGTAAATCCGGACACAGATGAGGAACGAGAAGGTTTCATCGTTCCCCGCCACAAGGTAGGCTATTACAACGGTAAAATAATCGTGCTCGAGGACTGTATGGTTGGCGAAAAGGGTAAGGTTATTCAATCACTGGCTGAGGAGGACATTAACCCCAACCTAACCGTACGGGAGGGATTTACGCTGAAACGAGTAATTTACGATACTGCTGGAGCTGATGCTCTTGGTGTAGTTATGGCAGTACACAGAGACTACGGCTTTTCTGTAGAGCCCATGAATGCAAAGCAGGCAGCTTTTCTCTTCGCCTTCCTGAAAAGCGAGAAAGAAGCTTTACGCTACCTGCAGTTTCTTATGCATGACACGCAGTATTCTGCTGAAGGGAGGTCTTACAAGGAGATCACAACGGAAGAAGAACTTTCGGAGTTTGTTGAAACCATAAAAGAGCAGTGCAAGGAGATAAAAGTTGAGATGAGACCACCTACAAATGCTACAATTGTTGAAAAGGCAGATGATCGATTCGTTATTGAAAGGATTTACTACATCCCCTTCCAGGAGAGGATCATCTACGTTAAAGCAATCGTGTACGAAAACGGAGAGATTGAGGTTGTTGAGGGATATAATTACATTACCGGATGCGTTTACCGTATGCCTCGAGGTGAGTTATCATGAGGAGGTTGAGGTCGTATAGGCAGGGGGAGAAAACAAAAAAGTGTATTATTTAATTGCGATAATTCTGTTTGCTTTCCTCCCTGTATTTGTTTTTACAGAGTTCATGTGGTGGTAGAATGAGAAATGGGTTGAAAAGAATGTATGCAATAGCGCTGGTAGCTATTGCTGCACTTTCAGCAGTTGTGGGTACGTGGATCTATTTCCAGAACAGCTTTCAGCCTGACAGCCAGATAATCGTCAACCAGATAATCACTGTAAACGAGTCCTCGGGAGATTATTTGATAGTGTATTTTGAACCAGATGAGTTAAAATTGAATCAAAATGAGACAGCAATTGTAGAGGTGGTTGTTAAAAATACCTCCTTAGCCGAATATGCAGAGCTGAACATGGTCTATGGCGGAAGCGTTGTGGAGATAGTGAAGGTTTCATCAGAATACAGAATGAACCACTCATTCGGCTACGTTCACAATCACCGGGTTATGAACTATCTCAGCCTAAGGATAAACTTCAGCAATGAAAGCAGAGATAGCGTTGCTACCATTACCCTCAAAGCCCTCCGCAACGGGAAAACAGAATTGAGCTTTTCACTGCCATCTCACGCTTATGACAGAAATGGCAATCCTGTCAACCTCAAGCTCCACAGTGCAGTCGTTACAGTCGGAGACATTCAGAATTCAAAGACAGAAATTCAGCTTGACCTTGTCGATTTGCTTCTGTTCATAGTTTTTTACGCAACAATCCCGCTGATGGTTGTATTTCTCCTTGTATCGGCAGCTGTGGGGATATTATTTCTTCTGATTGCAAAATATAATGGAAAAAGGTTTGAAGACTACCTCTATCAATACTTTGCAGTAAGCCTCATGGTATCCTTCATAATCTACATTTCCGCGATTGCCCTAAGGAGTTCGCTTATTGCAGGGTGGTAAAGTGGAGCTGCTTTTTGATGCAGGTTTTTGGGTAAAAACACTCTCAATCTCCTCAGATTTGATTTTAGCGGGACTTGGTAATGGTGAGATTTATGCTTTAAGTCATCACGGCAATCTTCTGTGGGACTGGAACATGGAAAAAGAGATAAAAATTGTGGAAATCACCAGCTATAGTGTTACAGTAGCTTGTAAAAACACTCTCTCCCTTTTCTCATCAGATGGCGAGCTCATCTGGGAGCGGAGGTTTAAAAATTCGGTTAGCTCAATGTTGGTCATATCTGGCAAAATCGTTCTCGGCTTCAATGATGGAAGCATCTGCATCTTTAACGAAGAAGCTGAAGTTGCATTAAAGCTGGCCAGACATGTGGATGAACTCGCTGCTACCTCTGGAAAGCTGATTGCCGTTACGAGAGACTTTATTGGAGCAAAAGTGCACATGCTGGATCTGGATGGCAATGTTGTATGGATCAGAAACATAGGGAAGAGCATTGGATCAGCCTTGCTTTCAGCCTCACTCACGAACATCGCGGTAGGTACTCAGAATGTCTACTTGCTGAGCACGGGTGGGAGGTTTTGAGAGAGATTGCTGTAACTCCTTCCTCTTTTTCTGCATCGCAAAATGGGGTGGCATTTTCAGACTACAAAACAGTTTACTTTCTAACAGAAAAGGGCACTCTGTGGATGTGGGAGGCTGAAGAAGAGGTGAAGAGTTTGGTTACTGCCAGAGACTGTGTCCTTTACTCTGAAAATGATGGCGTATATGTGTTGGGGGTGAATGGAAAACTGATACAGAAAAATATGAAACTGAAGACACCATTTACACCTTTGCAGTATTGGAAAGTACCTCAAAGGTGGTTGCGGGGTCAGATGAGGGAAGGATCTACCTTTTTAACTGATAAGTAATCCTGGCGTTTAAACTATGTGATGGCAAAATAAATTAAAACTTCAGATGTACTGCCCACCATCCACCTTTATTACCTCACCAGTGATGTGTCTGGCTCTTTCTGAAGCGAGAAACACCACAACCCACGCAACCTCTTTTGGATCTCCAGCTCTCCCGAGAACTATCTCTTCCAGAGCATTCTGTTTTACCTCCTCTGGTACGGTTTCATACATCTCGGTCATTATCATGCCCGGTGCAACAGCATTCACATTGACGTTGTACTTGCCAAGTTCTCTTGCAACTGCCTTTGTCAGCCCTATGATTCCTGCCTTTGCTGCAGAGTAATTTGACTGCCCGAATTTCCCTCTCAAACCATTGATTGATGTGAGATTGATGATTTTCCCCGATCTCTGCTCTTTGAAGATGGGTGCGCAGGCTCTGATATAGTTAAAGTACCCCTTCAGGTTTATGTTTATCACAGTATCCCACTGCTCTTCACTCATCTTCCACACCACTCCATCCCAGTTGACTCCAGCGTTGTTTACAAGAATGTCAAGCCTTCCGAATTCATCTAAGACCTTTTTAACCATGTTCTGAGCATCCTGAAAACTGGACGTGTCTGCCTTGATAGGCAGGCATCTTCTTCCAAGTGATTCAATGGTTTCCTTAACATGTTTGGCCTGCTCTTCACTTTTTCTGTAGTTTATGGCAACATCAACTCCCTCTCTGGCAAGTTCAATGGCAATCGCCGCACCTATGCCTCTGCTTCCTCCGGTTACAATGGCAACCTTGTCCTTCAATTCCAGATCCATTCTACCACCTCAATCAGTAATGGACTTCAGTTGTATTTATGATTTAATGTTTCATAGCATTTCTCTTACAGTTTCAGGTTCTGCAAATCAACAGCTATCAACCGCTATTCTTCTGCTTTCATGTTCTCGGGATAAATTTTGAGACCTTTTATAAAGCCGCCGGCGGGATTCGAACCCGCGGCCTGGTGATTACGAGTCACCCGCTCTGACCAGCTGAGCTACGGCGGCATCAGTAATTTTTCCATATTTTTGTATTGCACAGGGCACAGAACACTCCTTC
>JALUWC010000551.1 GCA_027019885.1 Geoglobus sp. | reverse complement strand
CTCAGCAATAAGTCTTGGCTACGGTGGAGATGAAGCCAGAAAGGAGCTTGATGAGGCTGTAAAAGATCTTGAGGAGTTCAGAGCCGGGCCATTTGGTGAGAGGATCGTCTGCGGGCTTGAGAAATGCGTTCTCGAGAGTGAGGTGGTGGTATGAGCTACCTTGAAAGAGGGTATCTTGAGAGCGAAGAACTTCCTCCAAAACCGCCAATGGAAAGAATAGAGTCGAAGAAACCTGTTGCTTACATTGAATGCCCTCAATCCATTCCGTGCTCACCATGCTATGAATCGTGCAGGTTTGATGCAATAAAGATGGACAACATAAACGATCCTCCTGAGGTCGATTATGAGAAGTGCACTGGATGCATGGCATGCATAAGAGTTTGCCCAGGACTGGCGATTTTCATGTTACACATTAAAGACGGGAAGGGGTATGTAACAGTACAGTACGAATTCCTGCCGTGGCTTGAAAAGGGAGAGAAAGTGAAGCTGTACAACAGAAAGGGAGAGCACATTGGAATTGGAGTTGTGATATGGGCTTTGAAGCCTGAGAGAAACGACAGAACTCAGCTTGTGACAGTTGAGGTTGATCGAGACCTCATTTTTGAGGTAAGGGCAGTGAGGAGGGGGTGATATCATGGTCAAGGAAAGAAAGATAGTTTGCAGATGCGAGGATCTGACGGAGGAGGAGATAATACACGCAATCGAAGAGGGTTACAACGATCTTGAAAGCCTGAAGAGATACACAGGAGCCACAACCGGAGCATGTCAGGGAAAGGGATGCTTAATGCACATAATAAGAATTCTATCTCAGAAAACTGGAAAAAGCCCTGATGAAATCGGAATAACAACGCAAAGACCCCCTGTGAACCCTGTTCCACTCTACATACTCTCTGAGGGTGATGTGGAATGAAGATAGCCATAATTGGAGCTGGCATTATGGGTCTTTCAACCGCCTACTATCTGTCGAAATCAGGCATTGATGTTACTGTTCTTGAGCAAAAGTATCTTCTTTATGGAGCAAGCGGGAGAAATTCTGGAGGAATCACTCCGATGATTGATCGAGAGGAACTTATACCATTTGCTCTTGAGAGCATAAAACTCTACGACAGACTCCCGTCTGAGCTGAATTTCAACTTTCTGATGAGAAAAGATGGTTATGTGAAACTTGCATCCAATGAGGGAGATGCCGACAGGCTCAGACAGGAAGTGAGAATGCAGAACAGGCTTGGAGTCAGCTCAAGGGTAATTTCGCCTGAAGAAATAAAAGAGCTTGTCCCAGACTTCAATCCGGACTCTGCAATTGCTGCATCTTACTGCAGGGATTCAGGAGTTGTATTTCCATGGCCTGTGATCTGGGGACTTGCGAGGGGATGCAGAAAGAACGGTGCTGAGATAAAAACAGAGGCAAAAGTTGAGAGAATAGAAAAGAATGGCGAAAAGCTCTCTGTTTATGTCAATGGAGGCAAATATGAGTTTGATATTGTTGTGAATTCGGCAGGGGCATGGAGCAATGAGATAAGCAAAATGCTGGGGATTGAGCTCGGAAACAGAATAATCAAGGAAGAGGTTTGCGTGACTGAGAGCGTAAAACCATACATAGACCCGTACATCCATGACATCAGCTCAGGGGTTTATGTCACCCAGACTGCAAGGGGGGAGATAATTGGAGGGATAACCGGAAAGGAAACAGACACCATAAACACCTCGAGCACGATAGAATTTGCAGTAAAATATGCAAAAAGGGTCACTCAGATGATTCCAAAGCTCAAAGGGCTTGCGATGCTCAGACAGTGGGCTGGGGTGTATGATGAGAGCAGGGATGGCTTGCCTGTAATAGGTTTCACAGAGGTTGATGGATTCATTCAGGCAAATGGACTTGGAAAGCACAAGGGTATGATTGTGGCTCTATCTCTCGGAAGGGAGCTTGCAAAATTAATTGAAAAGGGTGAAAACCCGGTAATTAAAAAATTCAACCCGCAAAGATTTTAGTTCACTTTCTCTTTTTCCGAATAACCTCCTCAAGCCTCTTACCAATTGGCTCCTCATGTGTGTATGGGCACATGAGGTAGTGGTCAACAGCTTTTGCGAGGGCATCCTTTGTGGCAAGCTCCCCAGTTTTTCTCTTCAGCTCCTCAAGCACCTCTTCCGGAAGAACGGTCTGGGCATGAATGATTTTCACCATTATGACTCACCTGATGATGATTATGTTAATAGTTGTATATAAGTTTTTTGAGGGGGAAAAATGAAATATCTGGCAAATCTTAAATATACTGACGTTATCAGTTTTCCTGCAATGGCTGATGAAGTAAATGGAAGTTACGATTACATAATTCTTGGGTGCGGCAGTCTTGGCTCTTCAATTGTGAAAGATCTAACCTCAGCTGGAAAAAAAGTCCTTGCCATAGACATAAATCCCGAAAAGGTTGAAGTGCTAAAAGATCAGGAAATTGATGCTATTGTTGGAGATATCACTGATAACAAAACATTCTCATCTGTAAGTTTTGACAGCGTTACCGGAGTTCTTGTTTTAACATCTGATGATACGGTAAACAGAAAAGTGGCTGAAATGATAAGAAAGCAGAATTCCGATGTACTGATTGTTACACGAGCCTCGTCCCCAAAACACAGGGAGGAGCTTGAGGAGATAGGAGTTGATCTCGTCATCACACCAACTGACTGCATGAAAGCTCAGCTCATCTCCGGACTTAAAAGAGCTGAGTCTCTCAGAAAGCTGAAAATGCTCAAAAGCGTTATAAAGTCCACAAACGGAAAAATTGGGATATTCACCCACGACAATCCTGATCCGGATTCAATCTCATCGGCTCTCGCGCTTAAGGAGATATCAAAGCATTTTGGTATTGAAGCCGACATACTGTATTACGGAGAGATACAGCACCAGCAGAACAAGGCTATGGTAAATCTCCTTGGAATAGACATGGTAAAGGCAGATGAAGCGAATTTAGCCAAGTATTCAAAATTTGCCTTGGTGGATTCTTCTGGCCCTGGAGTCAACAACACAATTCCAGGCAACCTGAATGTAAGCATTGTAATTGATCATCATCCTTCCGGAGAAGTCAATGCTGAATTTGTTGATGTGAGGGGAGATGTTGGTGCGACTGCAACCATTCTGACACTCTATCTGCAAGAACTGAAAGTTGTCCCCACAAAATCCCTTGCAACAGCTCTGTTCTTTGGAATTCAAACTGAAACAGAGGAATTCAGAAAAAATGCAAGAACAAACGATTTTCTTGCATCAGCTTACCTGTATCCGTTTGTTGACAACGAACTTCTTGAAAAAATGGAAGGCCCAGCCCTTTCAACAGAGACCCTTGACGTTCTTGGAGCTGCAATCAAGAACAGAGAGATATTCTCATCATTCCTCCTGTCCTTTGCAGGATTCATCACAGACAAAGACACTCTGCCTCAGGCTGCAGACTTTCTGCTGAAACTTGAAGGCATTTCGACAGTCCTCGTTTTTGGCATCCTGAGGGATAACGTTTACCTCTCTGCAAGAAATACAGATGTGAGGATAAACATCGGAGAAATTTTAAGGAAGGCATTCAGGGATGTTGGAAGTGCCGGGGGGCATGCTCATGCTGCTGGCGGAAGGATTCCTCTCGGCATTTTTGGTGATGTCTCAGACAGAGATGTTCTCGGAAAGCTCGTAACTCAGGCTGTGAAAAAGAGGTTCCTCGGAGCACTGGGGATAGAGACAGAGGACTGACTACTTCCCCACAATCTTGTCGTATGTTGCTCTCAGTCTGTCCTTTCCCACAGAGCAGACGTGAATCGTTGCAAATTCAATCTCAGGAAGTTCTTTCTGCAATTTTTCCACGATGATCTCTGTCAGTTTGTCGGCATCCTTCACCTTCATGTCCCCATCAACCGTTATGTGGAGATCAACGTGAATTTTCTCAGGAGACATGTAGGTTGCGATTATGTCATGGACATCATTTACCTCAGAAAACTGACCTATGACTCTTGAAATCTTTTCGTAAAACTGATCGTCAGGGCTGAAGCCAAGCAAAAATCTTGCATTGTCTCTTATCAGCCTTAAACCGTTGTAGGCGATTATCAGGGCTATAAAAAATGTTACTATTGAATCAAGATGCGTGATGTACTCCGTCATAAATATTGCCACAAGCCCCGAAATCCCTGTGAGCATGTCATTTCTGAGCTCATATCTGAGAGCAACAATATCGGGCCTTCCAGCCTTTCCTCTCGTGTGGTATAAAACAGCAAGAACCGGTAAAAGGCTGAGAGCCATGATATATCCAGCGTAATACGATTGTTCAGGAAATTCATTTAAAAGAATCCTCTGAACGCTCTCCTTGAGCAGCTCAAAAGATAGAATTGAAATAAATGCAACCCCTGCAATCAGTGCTCCCACATTGCTTGCAAGACCATGTCCGAGAGGATGAGACTGGTCCGCAGGTTTCTGGGAGATTTTTGCAGAAAGCTTCAGAATCCCCAGAATCAGGATGTCAGTTACTGAATGGAATGCCTCGGCAATCAGAATAAGGTATCCATACATGTAAAATCCAATGAATCTGATTACTGTGGAAACTATGTAGGCTGCATAAACGCTTCTCATAATTTCTTCTTTCTCATTCTGAGAAGGGATGGGAGGTGGACAGCATACTTCCCATCTTCCTGTAACGCTATCACAACCTCCCCACCCTCAAGGAGCTTTTCTATATTGAGCTCGTACATTCCAGGAGCAATTATTCTCACACTTTCAATTCTTTCGAACTGCTCCTTTATTTCCTCAACCTCCCTTCCTTTCTGCTTCGGGATGTACAGGAATTTGTTGTTTCCGCACTCGCACCCCTGAAGTATCGCCATGTCCCCATCCATGTACTCCTTTCCGCATTCCGTGCATCTATGGGGCATCACCTATCACCAAACTGCACCATTGCCGTAATTATGTCCTTCTGCTTTGATAGAGTTTTCACCCTGTTTGCCGGGCCAATGAGTGTAAGTCTTCCGCTTTTTTTGCCAAAAAACTTCGACAGAAATGTCTCCTTTGGCGGATAGCTCTCAACCTCTATCCCCACAAATTTCTCGTGATCTATTTCGAGCATTGTTAACTCAATCAGCTTTGCCTCCTCTTCAGGCGAAAGTCCCGATTCAAGAACAACAATCTTACCCTCCTTGACGTTATCAAGTATCATTCTGAGCTTTTCCATCGAACTCATCCTTTCAAGCTTTTCCTTGGAAATAAGACTGAGCTGGACTCCCTCCATATCCATCACCCAAACTTTTCTGCCATTGTCTTGTACAGTGTGTCTATGTTGAGCCCCTTAAGTGCGGATATCGGAACAACCATGTGCTGAGGGAATGCTGCTTTTATCCTTGCCGGAGAGGCGTTGGGAAGGTCAATTTTGTTGGCTATTATAAGTAGTGGAAGACCTCTCGCCTCAATATTTCCAACGATTGTCACGTTCACCTGAGTGTATGGATCCTCGCTGGAGTCCATCACAAGCAGGATTCCATCAAGGTCGTCGAGCCACTTTATTGCCTCAATAACACCTTCAGTAGCCTCCTTGGCTCTCCTCTTTGCCTCTTCCTCGTTTATCCCATATTTGAGAAAGTCATGGAAGTCTATTTTGGTTGCAATTCCTGGAGTGTCGATTATGTCAATTGTAAGTGTTTTTCCATCAACCTCGATCTTGACTCCCTCTCTGAGTTTCGCTCTCCTTGTTTCATGGGGAATTTCACTCTCGGGTCCGATTACATCACCTGTCCAGTCTCTCAGTATTCTGTTGGCAAGGGTCGTTTTGCCAGCATTTGGAGGGCCATAAATCCCTATCCTCATCTTGTCTTTTTTGAAAAACCACTTGAATACACTCCTGAATCTTGCTTTAAGGATCGTTATCAGCCCCATATTCATCACTACCATTAGCAATGCAGAACCAAATTAAAAGCTTTATGGCAAAAAATAATAAAAAATGAATTAATTACTCAAGGGAAATCGCTCCGCTTGGACAAACATCCACACACGTTCCGCATTCTGTGCACAGATCTGCATCAACTGTAGCCACATCATTTAGCTCTATCGCCCCTACAGGGCACTCATCCACACACGTTCCACATGCTGTGCAGAGTTCAGCATCAACAACTGCCGGCATTTTTCATCACCAAGCAAAGCAAATTCAAATCGAATTTAATTTTTTTCATTTGTTGCAATCACAACGCATTACTTTCGCTGCACGGACAAGTGAGATATAATAATTCATCAAAATAACTAATCATGAACTACATAATGGGTGCCATTGAGAGGTCAAAGCAGTATGGAGACGAGGAGCTTTACAGAGCTATTTTGACGTCCGATTACTGACGGGCCAATTTTTTATACTTCATTTTTTAGTCAGATGTGTGATGGATGTTCATGGTGTCACTTTGAGTGAAAAAGGTGGGCTGATGGTTGAAGATTCCCTGATCATAGCTGACCTGCATCTTGGCATAGAGGGAGTGCTTGAAGACAGAGGTGTTGCCATCCCTTCACTCCAGATTGAGGAAATCACCTTGGAAGTCAGGCAGATTGTTTCAGATTTAAATCCTGAAGTGCTGATTGTTGATGGCGATTTAAAGCATGAATTCAGCAGAAACATCCCTGAAGAGTGGAGAGATGTTAAAAAGTTTATTGAAGAGATCTCCAGAGTTGTTAAGCTTAAGGTTGTCAGAGGAAACCATGACAACTTTCTCCAGTCAATACTGTCAAAGTACGATATTGAATTTGCTGAGTGTTTTTCTGCTGGAGACTTTCTGATTGTTCATGGCCACAGAGACGCTGAGGCGGAAAGGCTCATCATTGGGCATGAGCACCCATCAATAAAACTCAGACATGAAGGAGGGATATACTCATACAGAGCATTTCTTCACGCCAGAAATGATGATAAAGAGGTGTGGGTTCTACCGCATTTCTCTCCAATTCTGCCGGGTTCAAATGTCCTCGAATCGGGTTTTATATCTCCTGTGATGAGGTCATTCTCTGACGGGGAGGTTGAGGTGTTTGCTGTTGAGGATGACGTGTACTTTATGGGAACTTTAAAAATCCTGAGAGAGCTTGCGTAAGTGACGTTGTTATCGTGATACACGAATTCTGCCAATGAAGATCATTTCCAGAACCAATATAAAGACTCATAGATGTATTTTGATGTCTCTCAGGGTGAGAGCTTTAACTCCCATTTCCTCGACTTCATGAATGAGCTTTTCTGTTGGATTGCCATGATAAAATAGAACATACTCCGGATTGCAGTAATCTACAAGCTCCACAATTCCCCTGTAATCGATGTGATCGCTGAACACAATTCTTTTTCTGTAGAACCTCTGGGCTGAAAGCACATATCCATCTGAAACCTCTCTTGGCGAGACAATCCTTGCTTCCCCATCAGAATGCTCTATTCCAAGAGCATCACATATTTTCTTTATCTTTCCGCTTGCTTTAAACCCAATTTCATTCTCAGAAAGGATCCTTGCAACTCTCTGGGCTTTTCCCACAGGGTATGCTCCGAGTTCAACACCGAGTCTTGCAGCCTCAATGACCCTTTCAACCTCATCCTCGAAAACGTATGAGGGGTGCCCATATGTTGCTTCTGTGATGAGGACATCACACCGGGGGAGATGGCTGAAATCCTTCACGTCACCGGTCACGAGAATTCCGTTATCTCTGAAAAAATAGGCTGTTGAACCGTCTATGTGTCCGGTATTATAAGTGTTTATTCTGATACCTTTGAGATTCAATCTCTCGCCAATACTGTGAATCATTCCCCTGTATCTCTCATCGGAGATTGCGGAAAGTATCGTAGCGGTTTCCTGAGAGGCTATGGCTCTTAAGTTCTTCAGATTTCTGAGGCCATGATGGTCTGAGTGAGCGTGAGTTATGATTGTGAAGCCCTTTCCGGGGCTGCTGTCTATGTGAAAGTCAACCTCATTTATTCTCATGGAAAAATGGGGTCGAAATCCATTGCCATATTTTCTTCTGTAAATGAGGACGTTGAATTTTTCAGCTATGTCGAGAAGCTCCATCTACTTCTCCCTCTTCTTCCTGTAACATATCATGCAATCCAAGCACTTTTCAGGTATTTCCATGGCAGAATTATGAGTTAAGCTACTTTTAACTGTTTCCCACTGTTGTGTCTTGTGGTATGATTTCAGAGAAATATTTATATATTGCGATCCTCAGAATTACTAACTGGATGTTAGTAAGAAAAGGTGATGATAAACAGTGGGAGAACATAATTGAGGCTCTTGCAAATGAAAGCAGAAGGAGAATACTCCAGCTTCTCACAAAGAAGCCTTGCTACGTTAGCGAGATATCTTACGCCCTGAAAATGGCTCCGAAGGTTGTGCTTGAGCATCTTGACAGGCTTGAGAAGACAGGGTTGATAAAGAGTTTCGAAGATGGAAGGAGAAGGTATTACTATATCGACAGGAGCCTCAACATATCCATCTCCATCTCACCCCACAGATTTGATGTGGATGTAATCGAGGAGAAGATAAAAGATTTGGAAAAGGAGTTTACAAGAATAAAATCACTCTTAGAAAGGTCTGCTGACAAGAGTCTTATGGATGCCTTTGAAAGGCTCAGGAAAATGGAGAAGATGTTCTGTATGGTCCAGAAATCAATAGCTGAGGGAATTGATGAGCTCATCGACAGGTTCATTTTGAGACTTGACAGGCTTGATATAAGTAATATTGACAGGGTAGTGCTCTATGCGATGATCAAAGGTGTAGAAAGACCCGACATGATATCTCAGATGTTCGGTTTGCCTTATGATGAGGTACTCTCCTCATTGATGAATCTGGAAAAAAGGGGTTTTGTTGAAAGAGTAGGGAGTGGTAATGGAATGGTATTCAGAATAAGAAAGGGAGGTGGTGTTTATGACTGATGAGGTCTTTCTGAAGGTTGCTGAGGCATATCACAGGGATGTAGGTAGAGGGATTGCGAGGGTTGATCCGGATGTTATGGCCCAGCTTAACCTTCAGAGCGGTGATGTTATAGAGATAGCAGGAAAGAACGTTGTTCCTGCAATAGTATGGCCCGGATATCCTGACGACAGAGGCAAGAGAGTAATAAGGATTGACGGCAACATAAGGAGCAATGCAGGAGTCGGAATTGATGACAGGGTAAAGGTAAGAAAGGTCAGTGCAAAGCCTGCTGAGAAGACCACCCTTGCACCAACAGAGCCTGTGAGGCTGATGGGGGGAGAAACTTACCTGCAGAGATTGCTTGAGGGAAGGCCAGTCATAAAGGGACAGAAGATAAGGGTCGAGATATTCGGGCATGTTCTCACGTTTGTCATAACTGCCACAAAGCCCTCAGGTGTTGTGATAGTTTCAAGAAAAACTCAGGTTGAGCTTAAGGATAAACCTGCCGAAGGTGAGGCAAGACAGGTTCCCAGCGTAACATATGAGGACATTGGGGGCTTAAAGAGAGAGCTGAGACTTGTCAGAGAGATGATTGAGCTTCCATTAAAACATCCAGAGCTTTTCCAGAAGCTCGGAATTGAACCTCCAAAGGGAATTCTGCTTCACGGCCCTCCCGGAACTGGAAAAACATTGATTGCCAAGGCAGTTGCAAATGAGGTTGATGCACACTTCATATCAATAAGCGGTCCCGAGATAATGAGCAAATATTATGGGGAGAGCGAGAAAAGACTCAGGGAAATTTTTGAAGAGGCTGAAGAGAATGCTCCAAGTATAATATTCATTGACGAGATTGACAGCATAGCACCAAAGAGAGAGGAAGTTACAGGAGAGGTTGAAAGGAGGGTTGTTGCCCAGCTCCTCACACTCATGGACGGTCTTGAGGCAAGGGGACATGTGATAGTTATCGGTGCAACAAACAGACCTGATGCTGTCGATCCCGCTTTGAGAAGACCCGGCAGATTTGACAGGGAGATTGAGATTGGTGTGCCCGATAAAGAAGGTAGAAAGGAAATTCTTCAGATTCACACGAGAGGGATGCCAATTGATCCACCTTTCAGCAGGGGAGATGTTGTGAGAGTTCTTGAAGAGTTCAGGGAAACAAGCAGGTTTGAGAGAGACAGAATTGACTCAATTCTGAGTGAGATTGGAGAATCAGATCAGTCTCCAGAGGAGGTTCTGAAGAAGGATTCAGAGATGCATGCAGAAGTAAAGACCAGGCTGACAGACAGGATGTTCGAGTACGTTGCAGAACTGACAAACGGATTTGTTGGAGCAGATCTCGCGGCATTGGCAAAGGAGGCAGCAATGCATGCTCTGAGGAGCAGAATGGAAAAAGGTGAGATAGATATCGAGGCTGAAGAGATCCCGGCAGAGGTTCTTGAAAGCCTCAAGGTTACGCTTGATGACTTTCTTGAGGCACTGAAGAACATTGAGCCCTCCGCCATGAGAGAGGTTCTTGTCGAAATACCAAACATCAGGTGGAGTGACATCGGAGGGCTTGAAAATGCAAAGCAGGAGCTGATGGAGGCTGTTGAGTGGCCTCTGAAGTATCCAGAAGTTTTCAAAGAGGTTGGAATAAACGCACCGAAAGGGATTCTCCTTTATGGCCCTCCTGGCACAGGAAAAACACTTCTCGCCAAGGCGGTTGCAAATGAGAGCAAGGCCAACTTTATAAGTGTAAAAGGCCCGGAACTGCTGAGCAAATGGGTTGGAGAGAGCGAGAAGCATGTCAGAGAGATGTTCAGAAAGGCGAGACAGGTTGCCCCATGTGTGATATTCTTCGATGAAATAGACAGCTTAGCCCCGAGAAGAGGTGGCACTGGAGACAGTCATGTGACAGAAAGAGTTGTCAGTCAGTTACTGACAGAGCTTGACGGGCTTGAAGAGCTCAAGGATGTTGTTGTTATTGCTGCAACAAACCGTCCGGATATGGTTGATCCAGCGTTGCTAAGGCCAGGAAGGATTGAAAGGCACATCTACATACCCTCGCCCGACAAAGAAGCAAGAATGGAGATATTCAGGATTCATACAAGGGGGATGCCTCTTGCTCAGGATGTCAGCATAGATGAACTTGCAGAGAAAACAGAAGGCTACAGCGGTGCAGATATCGAAGCGATATGCAGAGAGGCCGGAATGCAGGCAATAAGGGAGTTCATAGGAAAAGAAGGTGTCGAAAACCTCAAGGACTCTGCGAAGAGAATAAAAGTACATAAAAGGCATTTTGAGATAGCCATGGAAAAGGTTAAGCCAAGCCTGACAAAAGAGGACATTGAGAGGTATGAGCAGATTGTTAAGGACTTTCACAGGATGTATGCCTGATTTTAATTTGAGGAGGTGATGTGTTATGCCGTGGAAGAGGAAAAAGAGAGATTGGGATGAGGAGGACTGGTTTGAGGAGTTTTTCAGATTTCCGTTCGAGGAGTTTGACGAGATATTCAGAAAGATGATAAAGGAGCTTGACGAGGTGTTTAGATCCGCAGAGCTTATGGAGGGCAAGCCAATAGTCAGAGGGTTCAGCATAAAGATAGGCCCGGATGGAAAGCCTGAGATAAGGGAGTTTGGCAGCAAACCAAGCATAAGGGAGGAAACAGAACACAGAAAGCCCTTGGTTGATGTTATCGAAACCGATGATGAGATTCAGGTGATTGCCGAGATGCCGGGAGTTAACAAGGAGGACATCGATCTGGGTGCAAGCGAGACAAAGCTTGAAATAAGGGCAGAGGGAGAGTCGAGGAAATACCATGAGGTTGTCGAGCTACCAGACGAGATTGATCCGGATTCAGCCAAAGCAAGATACAACAACGGTGTTCTTGAGGTAATTCTCAAGAAAAAGAGACCCATGAAGGAGAGCAAGAAGAAAATTGACATCGAGTGATTCCTTTTTATTTTTTAAGCTCCGGCAATAATTGGCGTTATGTACGTCTCGATAAAAGCCGCTATCAGAAGCATTGGAAGCGGTATTTTTGCAAATCTTTTCAGGCAGTTCAGAAGAACCAGATTCAGATCAATTTCTTCTCCTTTCAACCTTTTGAAGGTTGCAACTCCAAGATCCAGCCCGTACGATGAGCTGAGTAGAAGTGCGGGAATCTCGAGGATACCGTGTGGAGCAAGTAATGCCAGTATTGAGAGTATGCCCATCTTTCCACCGACAATCACAACAACCATCCCGATTGTGATTCCATTCAGTGCTACAAAAAGAACTGGCACTATACCCAGTCCGATTCCCAATATCATCGATGCAAATGCTTTCAGAGAGTTATTTGCAAAGATGAATGCAAACAGCTCATAATGCTTTAGGTTTCCGACAAATTTAAACTGCTGAAATGTTTGATTAACAAAATTCTGTGCTGTATTTTCCGTTATGTCTGCAAAAAGCATACCCAAAATGATTGATAAGATAAACACAGCTGAAACAATTAGAAGACTCCTCATTCCTCACACCCCGAATGTCATCCTGAGTCCGTTTCTCATTCCGGGAGCCAGTCCAATTGTGAACAGTACAAACTTAATAAATCCTTTCAGATTCTCATCCTCTTCAGTGTCTTTATCGAGAAGATACAGTATCGGGACAATAACAGAGATCTTGAGAACAATCATTATCCATGGCCCAAAGATGTTTATGAAGAAGCTCGGAACAACATGAATTTCCCAGTAATTCAGGAACTGAATGCCGAGGAAGCTCGTTGATCCGTCAATGAGCTGAACAAAAAGTACTGCAATACTCAAATTATCAGCATTGAGCTTTCTGGAGAATCGTTTATAGATCGTGGCTCCAGTCCCCGCTACTGTAAACGCCACAGGAAAAATCCACCAGTTCGCAATCTTCAGATTCAGAAATAGAAACAGCAGCGTGAGTGTTGCAAGGATCGCTCCGGGGTATGGATAGTACCGGAACGAGGTTCTCAGGGATACAAGAAGAACCGAGAATGTCACGATAAATATCAGAATGTAGATGAAAGGTGTCATGAGGAGATATGAAAAAGGTGGTTTTACAAAGCCTGCATCCTCCACTATTCTGACGGAAGAACCCAGAACTATGTAAGGCAAGGTGTACATGGCAAATCTGAGATCAAACCGAACTCTCGTTCTTAGAAATCTGTAAATCAGGTAAACAGCAATAAGAAGTATTATCGCAAAGGTTGCTGTATTGACCGGATTGTATCCTTCCTTGTAAACTATGGAGTCGATGAAATACTTTTTGATAAAGCCGTATAGATCCATTGAGAATTTCAAATTTAGAGGTTATTTAAATCTAATGCAAAGGTAACCGAAAACTTAAAATGGGTATAGTAAGAGTATGCTCAAAAACAAAAGGAGGTAGCAGAAAGAGATGGGCCTGGACATATGTAATGTTTGCGGGTTGCCAAAAGACCTCTGTGTTTGTGAAGAGGTGGCAAAAGAGCAGCAGCAGATTGTGATAAAGGTGGCGAGGAGAAGATACGGAAAGGAGGTTACAGTTATTGAGGGGATAGATAGAGGGGAGATAAACTTAGACGATCTGGCGAAGTATCTCAAATCAAAGCTTGCATGCGGAGGAACAGTCAAGAATGGAGCAATAGAGCTTCAGGGCAACCATGTTTCCAAGGTGAAGGAGTTGCTTGTAAAGAAAGGATTTAATCCTGACAGGATCAAAGCCTGAGAAGGCTCTGTAGAGCCTGAAATACAATCTCTTTTATATTTACTCCATATTTTGCTGAAAGATACCATACTCCGTAGAATGTTCCTATCATGCTTCCAATATTAGTCATGCCAGCAACAAAGAGGATTCTGAAGGCCCTGTTTCTGAAAAGATCTCTGAATGTCTCTGCACCAAGCATCTCCTCGAAATCACTTTGTGTTGGTTTCCGCACCATGAACTCCACAATGCCTGAAAACCATCCAGCAGCGAGAAGCGGGGAGAGAGAGGTGAGCCATGCAACAAAAAAGGCTGTTAAAACCGAAAAAATGTGCCCTCCTGCAAGAGCTGCGAGAATGGCTGATGGAATCCCGTTTATAAGAAACCAAGCAAGAAATGCTGAAATAAATTCTGACGTGCCAAGGTAGAAGAGTGTTAAGGTGAAGATGAGCAGAACAGTTACAGTTATTATGAATCCAGCAATTTTGAGTAAGCTGAACCTGCCTTTTTTTACCTCAAGAAGCTGTCTCATGTCAGGTATCGACTCAGGATTTCTCATGAATCCCTCTATTCCCTCTTTATGGCCTGCTCCAACAACAGCTACAACCTTCTGGTATCTGAGGGATGCATTGAGCAAATTGTATGCCATGTATGCGTCTCTTTCATCAACAAGAATTTTCGCAGTTTTCGGAGATATCTTTCTGAACTCATCCACCATCATATCCAGTATGTCCTTTTCAAGCAGATCATCCACCTCGATATCTTCCTCCTCAAAAATACCCCTTATAAAGTAGTAGAAGAGCTTTATCTTGTCGAAAAAGCCAAGCCCATTCCAGAGCCTTTTCATTGTTATGCTCAGATCTCGATCTATTAAAAGAACATCAGCCCCTATTTCCTCAGCCTTCTCAATTGCTCTCAGCATCTCCTCTCCGGGTCTGACTCCCGTCTCTTCTCCTATCTTCCTCTGAAATCTTGAAAGAAAGAGCTGAAAGAGGAAAAGGAAGACATTTCCTCTTCTGATTACATCTACCAGATTGATCTCCTGCTGTTCTCCTTTAAGAGCCATGTACCTTTTCAAATCAAGCTCAACAGCAACGGCTGATGGTTTCTCGCTCTCAATTACACCCTCAACCTCTTCAATGCTTTTCCTGGATACATGAGCTGTGCCAACCAGAATCACCTTTCTATTTTCTTCCAACTCTGAGCACCTCCTGAATCTGCATCAATCTGATGAGGTCTGTTTTTGTGATTATCCCGACAAGATTTTTCCCCTCCACCACAGGTATTCTACCAATTCCAGTCTCATTCATCAATCTGAAAACATCCATTGCAGGTATATCAGGGGTTACGGTCACAAGATTTCTGCTCATCAGATCTCTGATTGCTACGTTCTCTGGTTTTCCCGCAACATCGTGTATTGTAATCATCCCGACAAGTTCTCCATTTTCAACAACAGGGTATCCAAGATGCTTGGACTTGAAGGCAAGTTCCATAAGCTCACCAACTGTTATGCCCGGGTGCACAGCTTTTACGTCTGATGTCATTATGTCACCTGCTTTCAGCTTATCAAGCAGCGTTTCAAGCTTTGACATCTTCTCCTCCTCACCTGCTCCGAGATAGATGAATATCGCTATTATTGTCAGCCATAGGTTGTAAAAAAGCCCGAAAATCCCCATGAATATTGCCAGAGCCTTCCCGGTTTCAGATGCAATGGATGTTGCCCTATCCGGAGGGAAATATCGTGAGAGGAGTCCTCTGAGAACCCGCCCACCATCTAAAGGAAATGCGGGTATAAGGTTGAAGAGAGCGATTATCAGGTTTATCCTGAAGAAGACAGCTGAAAAATTGGAAAGCACTGAATTGTCTGAGAAAGACAGGAAGTAGAATATTGCTGCAATTGCAAAACTCACCAGAGGACCGGTGATAGATACAAACAGCTCTTTCATGCCCCTCGGCTGTTCTTCAAGAACTGCAACACCACCAAAAATGAAAAGAATTATCTCTTTGACATTATATCCAAGCTTTTTGCTAACAATTGAATGTCCCAATTCGTGGAGAAAAACAGAGATGAAGAGAGAGACTGATGCCACAATTGAAAGAGAGAGTGCGTACTCAGTCCCTCTGAACCCATAGGGAAGCTCCTGAATGTAGAATATCCAGACAAGGATCAGAAGAACGATAAATAGAGAGTAGTGGACCTTTACATCTATTCCAATCACCCTGAAAAGCCTGAATGACGGCATAGAAAAAATTTGAAGTCCTGGAATAAAACCTTTCTCCTCAGGGGAAAATTCCTCTCATCTTGAGTGCTTCAACAACGCTGTTCAACGCCAGAACCATTGTCGCATCTCTCCAGAGTATGTTTCCATACTCCTTTTTCACATTGATCATTCTCTCGAAGGCCTTTACAAGTATCTTCTCAAGCTCTGCATTCACCCTATCAAGATCCCAGAAGTACCTCTCCAGATCCTGAACCCACTCAAAATAGCTAACAACAACACCTCCGGCGTTTGCCAGTATATCGGGTACGACGAGCTCGCATTTTTTATTGAGGTATTCCTCTGCTTTTGGTACAATTGGCCCATTAGCTGCTTCAACAACCATTCTGGCGTTTATTTTGCTCATATTACTCGCATTTATTACATTCTCAATTGCTGCAGGAATAAGTATGTCAACCTTCATTGTCAAAAGATCTTCGTTGGAAATGATGTTATCGGTAAATCCGACAACGCTTCCTGTTCTTCTCTTGAATTCCAAGAGCTCATCCGGATTCATTCCCTCCTCGCTGTAAACTCCTCCTCTGCTGTCAGATACAGCCACGATATTTGCACCCATCTCAAACAGTGTTTTTGCTGTCCAGTATCCGACATTTCCGAATCCCTGGATTGCAATATCTGCATCCTTAATATCCATCCCAATTGATTTTGCAGATTCTCTTGTTATTATCGCAACCCCTCTCCCAGTTGCTGAAGTCCTGCCCAGTGAGCCTCCAAGACTGACAGGCTTACCGGTTACAATTCCAGGTACAGAATACCCCTGATAAACGCTGTAGGTGTCCATCATCCAGGCCATTATTTGCTCGTCAGTGTACATATCAGGTGCAGGAATATCTCTTTCAGGACCGATGAATGGTGTGAGCATTGCGGTGAATCGCCTTGTCAGTCTTTCAATCTCGCTTCTGCTGAGCATCTTCACATCTACTCTCACACCTCCCTTCCCTCCACCATATGGAATGTTTACAACAGCACACTTCCAGGTCATCCACATTGCCAGTGCTTTAACCTCGTCCATTGTCACGTTGGGATGATACCTTATCCCTCCCTTGTAAGGTCCCCTAACACCGCAGTGCTGAACTCTGTAGCCTGTAAAAACATTTATACTCCCATCGTCCATCCTTACAGGAACCTTAACCTCAACAGCCCTGTCAGGAACCTTCAAATACTCGACAACATCCTCCTTCACTCCTGCGATTTCAGCCGCCCTCTCAAGCTGGTAACATGCCATCTCATACGGGTTCATTCAATCACCTCCAGAAATCCGTAATTTCTACCTATTTCCAGCCACGCCCACGCCCATACAACACACTCAAAAGCTCTTATAAGATCGCTATTCTCTAAAAAATATTTAGAGTCATTTATGTAAGCATTTATATTCTCAACAAATTCTCTGTCTCCCGAAAATCTAATCTGGCTTATTTTTTCAAGCCATTTTAAAGTCTCGGCTCTCAGCTCCTCGTCAACCCTCATACTTTCTCACTTCAAGAGTCAACCCCTCTCTGCCGGTTATGATCACAACATCACCTTCCTTCAGATTGTCACTGCTAACAATCTCCCAAAGCTCTCCGTCAAACTTTGCCATCCCCTCCCCATTGGAAAAGCTAATAACTTTTCCTTTCCTCCCGATCAACGCTTCAGCTCCAACCTTTTTCTTTGCCTTTTTTATCTGGATCACCTTGATTATTATGAAGGTCATAATAGCCCCTATCCCCAAGCCAAGTCCCCCAACAAGCATTGTGAAGCTCGAATAGAAATCTCGGGGCATTAAAGGCTCTCGATACAGCATGAGAGTACCGAGTACTATGGATATAACCGATGCTGCGCCGAGAACTCCATAGGTTGGAGTTAAAAGTTCTGCAATCAGAAAGAGAATTCCAAGCAGTATCAGAACGACCCCCATGTAGTTCACATTTATCACGCCAAGGCCAAAAAGGGCAAGAATGAGACTGATGGCTCCAAGAACCTCTGCACCCATTCCGGGAGAGGTTAGACCGTATATCAGTCCGTAAATTCCTATAATGAGCAGTACGGATGCAAGTTCGGGAGATGAAATAACGTTGTATATCTTGACCTTTATCGGTTCCCCGTACACAACAATTTTTTCATTCTTCGTTTTTACCGTAACCTTACCCTGAGAAGTTTCAACAGTCATGCCATCGGCCTTTTCCAGAAACTGGGATTTGCTATCTGCAAGGATGTCAATGATGCCATACCTGTAAGCATCTCTTGCAGATGCACTGTAGGCATGAGTGACGAATCTCTCTATGGCTGTTGCATTCCTTCCTCTCTTTTCAGCTATGGATTTTGCATAACTCGCAAGGTAGTTGACAACTTTCTGCTCAACTCTCGGTTCTCCCAAACCAGTTGTTATCGGAGTTGCTGCACCTATGGAGGTGCCATTTGCCATTCCTGCTATGTTTGCGGATATAACTATCAGAGAACCGGCAGAAGCTGAAAATGCTCCGGGAGGGACGTAAGCAAGAACAGGAACCTTGCTGTTAAATATCTTTGATATGATCTTTTCAGTTGATGTAACAAGTCCTCCAGGTGTGTCCACTACAAAAAGTACTGCAGAATACCTTTCCTTTTCTGCCCTGTCAATAACCTCAGATACCGCTATGTATGTCCCCTCGTTTATCGTTCCCTTGATGGTGTACTCAAGAATCTCTCCTCTCGATGGAGATATAAAAGCAATAAATACCAAAAGTATCAAGGTAAAGATGAGCATCGAACGCAATCCCATAGTATACTCTTACAGAATGAAATTAAAAAAATTACTCTATGTATATCGCCGGCTTTCCCGGCATCGCGGCTTTCCTTTTCTCATCAGGTATGGTGTCTCTATCCAGCACAACCTGAAGTCTGGTTTCCCTTTCGATGAATTTCTTTGCCTCAGCAACTATTTTCCTTTCATCAATTTCTATCAGCTCCTTCCCCTCCTTGAACACCCTCTTCAGAAAGCTCTGAACTTCTTTTGAAATCTTTCTCAGCCTCTCATCCTTCATGAGTTCTTTCATAACCTCTTTCATGCTGCCCTTTTCCTTGGCAACCTCAAGAGCTTTTCTTTTCCACTCCTCTGCGAATGCGATATAGACTTTTGATGGATTGCTTACAAACTTCTTCACCTCAACTATGTCGTCTATCAGGCTCTCAAGGTATCTCTCACTTAGCTCAAGCTCCGGACTCACCTTTGAATCATCATACTCCGGATACCTTTCGAGGCTTATGAATGTGTCATGCTTCCAGTGCCAGATTTCCTCACATATGTGGGGTGTGAATGGGGCAAGAAGCTTCAGCCAGTCATCAAGAATGACGGAGAGGTTTTTCCCTCCTCTCCTGATGTACCATCTCACATCACTCATCACTTCAAAGAATGCCGTGTTTATGGCTTTTCTTGTTTGCAGGCTGTCCATTGCTTCTCTTGTCTCCTTTACAGCTCTCTGAAATCTGCTTATCAACCATCTGTCAAGATCAGATATGTGCTCAGGCTCTTTAAGGTAGTGCTCCTTTGCGAGAGAGTAGAGTCTTGCCAAATGAGATGAGAGATTTTCAACGTCTCTTCTCTTCCAGTCTGCATCGCTGTCGTATTCCGAGGCATGAAGGATGTACATTCTCGTAACATCAGCCCCAAATTCAGATACAGCACGCTTTAGGGTGAGAAGCGGGCCCTTGCTCTTGCTCATCTTCTTTCCCTCAAGGCTGACAAATCCATTTACGGCTATTGCCCTTGGCCAGTATTTTCCGGGAAACAAAGCTATGTGATGGAACAGGAAGAAGAGAAGGTGATTTGCGACAAGATCTTTTCCACTGCTCCTCAGATTGACAGGATACCAGTATTCAAACTCATCTCTCAGAGACCTGAGAAACTCCGGATCAGCTCCTGATTTCTGTGATACCATATTTACATCACCTTTTCCAAGGAAAACAAAGTCAAAGAGTTCAGGAACAAGGTTATCTGGAGTTAGGGTGCCATCATTCACGTATTTCGCTATGATGTAGTATGCCATATAGATTGTCGAGTCTGAGAGGCTTTCAATCAGCCACTCCTTATCCCACGGGATTCTTGTGCCAAGCCCCTTTCTCCTTGCGCATGCCTTGTCCTTCAGCCATTCAATCTTGTTTCTGAATTCCTCCTTGTAGTATTCGGGGATAATCCTCATCTCATCAAGCCACTCAAGAACCCTCTCCTTCCACTCAGGGTTCGAGTAGTTAAGGAACCACTGATCCCTGACAACTTTCACAACGCACTCTGTTCCGCATCTGCATATCACGGGCTTCTCGCTGAACTCATAAAAGATATCTCCTCTACCGCTTTTCAGCAGATCCTCGTGAACACTGTCCTTTGCAGCCGAGACCCTCATACCCGCATATCTGCTGGTGTTGTCCATCATCACTCCCTTGTGGAATTCTTTTTTGTAAATTGTCTTTGTGGCTTTTTCAAGAAGATCGAGATCATTCTGGCTCTTTACTCCAAGCTCCTCTGCAACATCCTTGGCTGGGATGCTGTATGATTCCCCCTCGATTTCAATAAGGACAATCGGTTCAAGCTCCTTCAGTACGTCTCTGCTCAGGCCATACCTCTCAAGAGTGTCGCTCCGCTCCAGATCCCTGATTGCAGCATAATCAAATGGGGCGTGGGCTGGAACAGACATCACAACTCCAGTCGCATTATCAGGATCGACAAATTCAGCAGGCAAAACAGGAATCCTTTTCTCTGTAACGGGGTTGATTGCATATTTTCCAAAGATTGACTCCGCGGGAATTTCCTCAACAAATTCCACATTTTTGTCTGTGTACTTCAGCTTTTCAAAGGCCTTCCTGCTTACCAGCCATTTCTCACCGTTCACAGAGGCTATCACGTATTTCTCAGGCTTCAGCCAGATGTTTGTGACACCAAAAACAGTCTCAGGTCTGAGGGTGGCACAGGGCAGGATGATACCATCTTCTTCCAGTCTGAACTTGATGACAGTGAACTCAACTATTGTTGCTGATTCTCCAGCAAGAAGGTCGTGGTCCTCGACAGGATTGTCGTCGTGAGGGCAGTATCTGACAGGGTGGCTCCCCTTAACAATAAGGCCTTTTTCTTTCAGTTTCCAGTACTGCCACTCTATGAATTTCTGATATGCAGCATCCATTGTCGTGAACTTTCTTCTCCAGTCTATCGAAAAGCCTATCATTTTCAGTGCGTTTTCAGCCTCCTTTGAAAAGTATTCAACAATTCTCTCGGGAGTCGTGAGCTGTATTAGATCGTTGTATGGAACATCATGAAACTTGGTGTAAACATCAATTGTTCGCTCATCTCTCTTTGCGATAAGCTCGGCAAGCCCTATGATCGGGGTTCCTGTGACATGAAAACCCATCGGAAAAAGGACGTTGTATCCGAGCATTCTCTTATACCTTGCCACAGCATCTCCAATCGTGAAGGTTCTTGTGTGACCAGCATGAAGATTTCCGTTCAGATAGGGATATGGGATGGTGATGAAGAATTTCTCCCTTTCTGATGGATCAGCCTGAAAGATGCCCTTCTTTTCCCACTCACTCTGCCATCTCTCCTCAATTTCCCTGAAGTCCATGGTTGGAGTTCAGCCATAGATTAAAAATATTTACCCAACTTTATGTTGAGGGGAGGAGAAAGCAGATAGAGGATATTGAGAATCAGCACAGCATAAACAAACTCAACCCTGAAAATTGATCCAAGAAGGACAACGGCCGTTATTAACAGAAGGTAGGGATTTTTTATCTTCGCATATTTCAGATCACTCACCATCATGAACGCAATGGCAACGCTTGCAATCCCTGCAACTGTTTCTCCAAAAATGATTCTGAGGGAGATGACAAGAAGTGCCGACGATGTTATGGGGTATCCCACAAAGTTTTCATGATCCTCTGCCGTGAATCTCGCAAGCCTGTACATTCCTGCAAAGAGGTATGCAAGGGAGAATACGGGAAAGAAAAAGGCAGTAGCAACTCCAAAAGATGCAAAATCTGCCAGAGAATCCACAAACTTTCCATATCTACCCGAATAACCTCTCCTTGCAAGATATCCATCAAACCCGTCCATTATGGCCGCTGCAAAAAGATACCTCGGGTCATGGTTTATGATTGCCATGAATCCGAAAAATACGTTGAGGAATGAGAAGTAGTCTGCAAAATCAATGTGTTTCCTCATACCTTACCGCCACCGTCTGACCGGCTTTCACCCTCTCTCCCTTTCTGACAGTAAATCTGTAGCCTTCAGGAACCTCAAGTGCAACACGGGAGCCGAACACAATCATGCCTATCCTCTGCCCTTTCTTAATCCTTTCCCCTTCCTTCAGATAGCAGATTATTCTCCTTGCAAATATCCCCGCTATCTGCTCAACAACGAACATACCATTTTCTGATTTTATCAGTATTCTGTTTTTTTCATTCTTAACGCTCTCTTTGAGAAAAGCTGGTAAAAATCTCCCTCCAGAATGATCTATTTTCTCAACAACACCATCACACGGGCTCCTGTTCACATGACAGTCAAATATGCCCATGAAGATCTCAACTCTTCTGTCCGAGATATCGACAATTTTTCCGTCTGCTGGGGATACAACTCCCTCTCCTATCTCCCTTTCAGGG